>DAHVAB010000009.1 GCA_027314825.1 Solirubrobacterales bacterium | reverse complement strand
GCTGAACAGCCAGGTCGGTCGCTGAGCCATCGCCTGGATGCTGGCACGGATGAACTCCCGCCCCTCCATGGGCCAGGCCTGGTTGTAGACGGCTCCGCCGAAGACGATCGCGTCGTGGTCCGCCACGCCGCGGGCCTCCCCCGCCGCCCGCAGCACGACCTCCAGGCCACTCTCGCGCAGCCGCGCGGCGATCCGCTCGGCCACGCCGCGGGTGGCGCCGCCCGTGCTGGAGTAGGCGACCAGCACACTGCGGGCGTGTGGCGGCCTCGCCTCGGCGACGGGTACCGTGTCCATGCTGGCGAGCATGCCGCTCGGATGGCGCCCGGCAATCCGTGCCCGCTCACCCTCTCGGTGCGGGTTAACCAGTAACACGAGCCCGCGCCGGGCGGGCGCACGCCGTCGCGCGCGGCTGGGTGCCGGGTCGCGCCGTCGGCCTGCTCATCGTGTCGGGTCTTGCCGTCGGCCTGCTCACCGGGCCGGGTCTTGCCGTCGGCCTGCTCACCGGGCCGGGTCTCGGTCGCGCCCGTGGACTGCGGGTTGGGGGAGCGCCTGCGAACGGCGCGCTGAAAGTGCGCCCGCCCGGGGCTGCGCCGCAGCGGCATGCTCCGCTGCGGCCTCCTGCGCGAGGAGACGGTCGGTGGCGGCGACCACGTCCGGATCGAACTGGCTGCCGGCTCGGCGGCGCAGCTCCTCGCGGGCTTCGTCGATGGTCATCCGCGGACGGTAGGGCCTGTCGGTGATCATGGCGTCCAGCGCGTCGGCCACCCCGATTATCCGCGCCTGGAGCGGTATCTGCTCACCCTTCAAACCCTCTGGATAGCCTGTGCCGTCGTAGCGCTCGTGGTGGCTTCTGATGATCGGGGCGAGCTCCGCCAGCTGCCCGACCCGTGAGACCACGTCGGCGCCGATCGCGGGGTGCAGACGCATCATCGCCCACTCCTCCGGTGTCAGTCGGCCGGGCTTGCGGAGGATCGCGTCGGCGATCGCCACCTTCCCGATGTCGTGCAGCTTGGCGGCGAGAAACACGTCGCGGGCCTGCCTGGGTGTGCATCCGAGAGCGATCGCCACGCGCTGAGCGAGCTTCGCCACCTGCCGGGTGTGCTCGGCGGTGCCGCTGTCGCGCGCCTCCACGAGCATCGCCAGCGCGTCGACGGCACCCATCATGGCCCGCTCGTCCGGGGTGGAGGCGCTGACCTCCATGCTGTCACCGAACGCCGAGACCACAGGGTCGGCCGAGCTGAACGCCTGGTTGCGGCCGAGCCGCTTCGCCGCGTACATCGCCCGGTCGGCGGCTGCCAGCAGCTCGCTGCGCGCAGTGCCGTCCGCCGGGAAGGTGGCGGCTCCGATCGAGACGGTCAGGTGGGTGCCGCCGGTCGCCGCGAAGGGGCGGGCGGCGACCGCCGCCCTGATCCGCTCGGCGGTGAGCATCGCGTCGGCGGGGGAGACCTCCGGCAGCACGACCACGAACTCCTCGCCTCCCCACCTGCCCAGCGTGTCCATCGTCCGCAGCGCGCCTCGCACCGTGCGACCGAGCTCGTTCAGCGCGGCGTCGCCCGCCACGTGCCCCCAACCGTCGTTGAGCTCCTTGAAATAGTCGATGTCGACGAAGAGCAGCGCGCATGTTCGCTGAAAACGGGTGCTGCGCTCCAGCTCCTGGTCGATCACGGAGACCAGGGCTCGGTGGTTGGGCAGCCCCGTCAGCGGATCGGTGGTCGCCAGCGCAGCCAGCTCATCGTGGGCCGCCTTCAGCTCGCTATGCACGGCGACCAGCTCGCGTCGGGCGAGGAGCTGACGTGCGGTGAGCAGGGCGGCCACGATCGCAGCGGTCAAGGCGAGGCTCAGAGCCGGGAAGAAGGGCTCGCCGCTGAGCGCCGCGATCAGCATCCCGAACACTGCTGCCACAGCGAGGTACGGGGCCGCCGCGAGCGTGAGGGCGATGCTCGGTCGGGGTTCGGCTCCGGACTGCCAGGGTGAGGCGGCCTGCCGGGCGTCGACCGGACGCTGCGAGGAGGCGGCGAGCGCGAAGAGCGCGATCGCGAGCATCGAGGCGATGTCGACCGGATCGCCGTCGGTGTAGGTGGAGTGGATCAGGAGCCAGCCGGTCAACACATCCCCCACGACGTAGAAGAGCAGCCCCAGCATCAGCAGCCGCAGGGGAGCGCGCGTGAACTCTGGCGGCGTGTCGGTGAGCAGGCGCGTGAGAGCGACGATCAGGATGATGTCGTCGGCGGGGTAGGCGGTGCTGACGATGCCGCTCAGCACGTTGCCGCCCCCGGAGAACACGGTCGGACCGAGCATCACATACCAGACGACGGCCGCGCCGCCCACCGCGATCGTTGCGGCGTCGAGCGCTCTGCGCAGATGTGCCCTCCCCGTGATGGCCGGACGGTGCGGGAAGCGGAGCACCGCCACGAAGGCAACCCAGTATGAGATGAGGAAGAAGACGTCGGCGATCGATGGGAAGCGGTGGCTGCCGGTCGCCGCGTAGAGCACTTCGATCGCGTGGCCCACGGCGGCGAGCAGTATCGCGAGCGCGAAGATGCGCCATGCGCTGCGCAGCCGCGGCAGCGGCGCTGTCCGATCCCCGGCCCGCCACGCGAGCAGTACCGCAAGGACGGTGGGCGGGACCAGCGCGGCGTCGCCGATCAGTGCCTGATCTGCATGGCCTCCCCAACGGAAGGACTGCCAGAGCAGGTAGCCGAGCAGGTAGGCGCCGAGTGCCACCAGCGTCCGGCGGGGGACCGCCTGCATCCATCCCGCGCGCAGGATCGCTCGTGCCCGCAACGGCCGCTGCGCGCCGGCCGCGAGCGCGTCCGTCTGCTCGAATCCGCCGCTCACCCTCTTCTGCGTCGGTGCGTGCCCGGGGCCTGCCGAGCGTGCATCGCCGCGGAGCTCGAGCGGCTATGTACGCG
Source organism: Solirubrobacterales bacterium (assembly GCA_027314825.1). GTDB lineage: Bacteria > Actinomycetota > Thermoleophilia > Solirubrobacterales > Solirubrobacteraceae > Palsa-744. The sequence continues at coordinate 16,381 of DAHVAB010000009.1, read as the reverse complement.
ACGTGCGCCGGCTGCCCGTGGCGACCGCCCCGACCCGGGCGGGATTGAGCCTGCCCTACTGGCGCGGCGGTGGCCCAGGTCGCGGTGGTTCGGGTCGCGGTGGCCCAGGTCGCGGTGGCCCGGGTCGCGGTGGTTCGGGTCGCGGTGGCCCGGGTCTGGCCGTTCGGCTCGTTCAGCTGAGCGAGCCTTCCGCGTAGGCGCGCATCGCTTCGACGATCGGTGCCAGCCTGCGCCCGCGCTCGGTCAGCCGGTACTCGACAGTAGGCGGGCTGGTCGGCAGCACGGTGCGCTTGACCAGGCCGGCCGCCTCCAGGTCGCGCAGGCGCTCGGAGAGCATCCGCGGCGAGATCCCGGCGATCGCCTCGGCGAACTCGTTGAAGCGGATCGCGCCGTTCAGGGCCGCGTAGATGATCGACAGCTGCCAACGCCGCTCCAGGAGGTCCGCCGTCTGGCGGACCTCCACTGGAACCGGCGTGCATCTGCGGGAGCCGCGCGGCATCTCTCGCCAGCCTCCGCGTCAGGAGGAGGAGACTCGGGAGACGCTCGGCGCCGGCTCGAGGGCATTCTCCAGCACTTCGTCGATGCTCATCACCGGATGGAAGCTCATCTGCGAGGCGACCTCCTCGGGGATCTCGTCCAGGTCGCCCCTGTTGCGCTCCGGCAGGATCACGTCGGTGAGGCCGGCCGCGTGGGCGGCGAGCACCTTCTGCTTGACGCCGCCGATGGGCAGCACCCTGCCCTGCAGCGTGACCTCGCCCGTCATCCCCACGGTGTGCTTCACCGGCCGTCCGCTGAGCAGCGACGCGAGCGCCGTCACCATCGTCACACCTGCGGACGGGCCGTCCTTCGGGATCGCTCCGGCAGGCACATGGACGTGGAACTCGTGGCCTTCGAAGACGTGCTCGTCGATGCCGAGCGCCTCGGCGTGGCCCCTCACGTAGGAGAGCGCGATCTGGGCGGACTCCTTCATCACGTCGCCGAGCTGCCCTGTGAGCACGAGGCCGCCCGCGCCGCCGCCGGACTTCTTCATCGCGCTCGCCTCGACGAACAGCACGTCGCCGCCCGCGCCGGTGACCGCAAGGCCCGTCGCGACGCCCGGCACGGCCGTCCTGATCGCGGACTCTTGGAAGAACTTCTGCCTTCCGAGCGCGTCCCTGACCTGGTCGAGGTCGATCTGGATCGGAGGCTCCACCGCGCCCGAGGCGACCTTCGTCGCCGTCTTGCGCAGCAGCGTGCCGAGCTCGCGCTCCAGGTTGCGCACGCCGGCCTCCCGGGTGTACTCGGATATCACGGTCCTCAGCAGATCGTCCTCGATCGCCACCTCGTCCGCTCGCAGGCCGTTGCGGTCGCGCTGCCGCGGCCAGAGGTAGCCCCTGGCGATCGCGAGCTTCTCCTCGGAGGTGTAGCCGTCGAAGCGGATCACCTCCATCCTGTCGAGCAGCGGCCCGGGGATCGTGTCGGCGACGTTCGCGGTCGCGATGAACATCACCTGGGAGAGGTCCAGCTCCACATCCAGGTAGTGGTCTCTGAAGGAGTGGTTCTGGGCGGGGTCGAGCACCTCCAGCAGCGCCGCGGAGGGGTCGCCTCGCCAATCGGCGCCTACCTTGTCGACCTCGTCGAGCAGGATCACCGGGTTCATCGTGCCGGCGTCACGCAGGGCGCGGACAAGCCGTCCCGGCAGCGCGCCGATGTAGGTGCGTCGGTGGCCTCGTATCTCCGCCTCGTCGCGCACGCCGCCGAGCGACATCCGCACGAACTCGCGGCCGGTCGCTCTGGCGATCGACTCGCCGATCGAGGTCTTGCCGGTCCCCGGCGGCCCGATCAGCGTCAGGATCGCCCCCGACTTCGGATCGGCCTCGATGCCGCGCTCCTCGCGCAGCTTGCGCACCGCCAGGTACTCGGTGACTCGGTCCTTGACGTCCTCCAGGCCGGCATGGTCGGTGTCGAGCACCTCACGCGCCGCGACGGGGTCCAGCTTCTCCTCGGACCGCTTGCTCCACGGCACAGCGATCAGCCAGTCCAGGTATGTCCTGAGCATGCTCGACTCGCCGGTCTGCTCGCCCATCCGCTCCAGGCGCGCCAGCTCCTTGAGCGCCTGCTCCTGCACGGCCTCGGGCATCTCGGCCGCCTCGATCTTGGCCCGGTATTCCTCTGCGATCGAGCCCTCGTCCTCGCCGAGCTCCTTGCGGATCGACTCCATCTGGCGGCGGAGGAAGTACTCGCGCTGCTGCTTCTCGGCACCCTCCTGGACGTCCTCGCGGATCCGCTTTCGGACCTGCAGCTCGGCGAGGCTCTCCCGCTGCAGCTTCACCGCCAGCTCGAGCCGGTCGGCCACATCCAGCGTGCGCAGCAGCTCGACCTTCTGGTCGTATGTGAGGTTCGGCGAGTAGCCGGCCGAGTCGGCGAGCGGGCCCGGCTCTGCGATCGCGCGCAGAAAGGCTGCGATCCGGCCGTCGTCGCCGCGCAGCTCCAGGATCTCCTCGACCACCGCCCTGTATTCGCGCTCGAGCTCACGGGTGCGCCGGTCGACCGGCACGTCGTCCGGGTGTTCCTCGACCTCGACCCGCAGCTCGCCGCCGGGGCCGGTCTGCGCGGCGCCGATCAGCGCCCTGGCCACGCCTGAGAGCGCGACCGCGTGCCCGCCGCCAGGCAGGCGCAGCCTGTCTGAGACCTCCGCGACCGTGCCGACCTCCAGGAACTCGTTCTCGTGGCGCGGGACGAGCACCACCCGCTCATCCTCGCCGACGTCAACGGTCAGCGTGATGCTCATGCTCGGCATCACGACCGTGTCGTCGAGCGGTATCAGCCGCAGCACCGGCCTGCTGGCATCCGGCGCCTGGGGAATCTGGGGCTTTGGCGATGGGGACATGCCTACCTACTCCATATGAGCTTACGAAAGTGAAGTAAGTATAGGACGGCGTCGCTCCGTCCTCAAGGCCGTCGACCGGCGCCGCGCCGCCGGCTCGCAGTCGCGCGGCGAGCTCTTAGGATCCCGCCGGTGAATCGCAGCTCCCCGCCAGAGCCTCAGCGCGGCCCGCGCCTGCGCGCCCGCATGGCGTGGGCGCTCAGGGACCGCTGGCGCCCGGTCGCCTCGCTCAGGGACCGCTGGCGCCCGGTCGCCTCCGCGCTGCGCGACCGGCTTCCAGCCGCTCGAAGCCCGAGCGGCGGCGAAGCGGTGCTCATGCCGCCTGCGCGGGCGCTGTCTTCGGCGTCCCAGGCGGCCCTGCTCACCGCGTGCGTGCTCGCGATCGCGTTGATCTTCCTGCCGCTCACCCCGATGTACGACTTCGACGTCTTCCTGCGCGCCGGTAGGGCGCTGCTGCGCGGCGTCTCGGTCTACCCGAGCCCGAGCTCGATCACCGTCTACTCGGGCCACTCCTTCGTATATCCCTATCTCGCGTCCTGGCCGTTCGCGCTGTTCGCGCTCTTCGGGACCGGGACGGCGCAGACGCTGTTCTTCCTACTTGGCGCGGGCACAGTGATCGCGGCCACGATGATCGCCGGCCGCCGGGACGCGGTCACGACCGCGCTCGTGCTCCTGACCGCCTTCACGATCACTGGCCTGCAGCTCGGAGCGCTCAGCCAGCTGCTCTTCGCCGGCGCCGTCGCGCTCTGGGCGTTGCGCGACCGGCCGCTCGCCTTCGGCATCTGCGCGGCGGTCGTCGTCGCCGCGAAGCTCTTTCTCGCGCCGCTGATGCTCTGGCCATTGCTCGCCTCGCGCCGCCGTGTGTTCGCCTGGGCCTGCGGGCTCACGGTCGCGATCATCGCCCTCGGCTTCCTCGTCGGGCCGCTCGGCCCCGCCGGCTACGTTCACCTGCTCGTCGAGCTCGCCAGGCACGAGTCGAAGATGGGCTTCAGCCCGATGGGCGCGCTAAGGAACACGCTTGGCCTCGCCTCGATGCCGGCGCAGATCGCGGTCGCAGCGCTGGCCGTGGCGGTGCTCACAGGCTCCTACCTGGGCTTCCGCCGCACCGGCGAGGAGGCGATGCTCTTCTCCGGCGGCATCATCGCCTCGCTGATCGCCACGCCGATCATGTGGAGCCACTACCTGGTGCTTCTGGCGGCTATCCTGATCGTCCACCGCGCGCCGCGGCGATGGTTCCTCGCCCTCATGTTGGCGAGCTGGCTGCTCGCCCGGCCGCACGGAACCTGAGCAGGCCGGTAGCTGTGCAGAGCACGAGCCAAGCGATGCTGGAGGATTCAGGCCATGTCTGATGGACAGGGATACAGAGGCGCGCGTCGCGAGCGCGGCGGCGTGCAGCGATCGCCGTGGCGGCCCCGTCGAGGTCCGGGCGCTCGGGGGGCTCAGGCTCACGCCGCAGCAGCGCACGCGCCGTCGAGGGCGAGGCGCCTGTCCGTGGCAGCCGTGCTGCTCGCCGCGCTCGCGCTGAGCCTGCCCGCCGTAGCCGGGGCGTCGGCCGGAGCGCGCCGCGGGCCCGGCGTCCACCGGCGGATCGCCGCCACCGGGCATGCGGTTCGTAGACCTGCCGTGCGCAGGGTGCTGGCCGGCGATGGCATCGACCGTGCGCTCTTCGGCGAGGGCCGCGTCATCGTCGTGCGCCGGATCGACGGACTGCTCGGGCGCCGTCCGAGCAGTGCCTACCGTCCCTCCCGCCGCGGCGGCGGCGTCGACCACGAGATCCGGTGGCAGCGGCTGCACGTGTATTTCGGTCGCGGGCGCTTCGTGGGCTACGAATATTGGGGTGGCCCGCGCGTCGGAGGGGAGCCGGCGCTCGCGACCCGGAAGGGCCTGCTGGTCGGCGAGACGCTCGCCGCGGCAAGGCGTCTCTACGGGACGGCATTCACCGTGACCGCCGAACAGGGTGGGGCCTGGTTCGTGCGCGGCCCGCACGGGCTGCTCTCCGGCTACACCTCGGACGTGAGAAGCCCCAGGGGCCGGATCCGGACGATCTGTGCCGGCCGCCTCGGCACCGCGGCCCTGACACCCTGAGCTGGGGCGCGCCAGCATAGATCGACATCGTCGGCTGCCGACCCGGCGGGCCCGTAGGGCTCCGAGGCGGCGGACGCGCAGCGGGTCCTGCGGACAACTGCGTTGGCGTGCATCATGCTCGAATGAGACGTGGCGTACGCATCTGAGACGACCCGTCAGCGTTCCGCCCTGCCGGTGAGGCTTGTCGTCAGCAAACGCTGTTAGCGTCTTGTGTTGCTTGACACCGGCAGCGCGGAACGGTGCTAGCTTGCTCGCCGTTCGTGCCGAGTCCCGCCTCCTCCGGGGGGTGGGAACGGGGGACCCAATGCGGCCGTCAGGTCGCGGGGGCGAATCGCCACAACTGTGGCGTAGCGCATTGCGCGAGCCCGACAGCTAACCCCGTAGGCGCCCAGCAACATCGAAAGGACTCAATCCAGATGTCGGCTACGCCGCGTGATCTCGCTGCCCCAGGGCCATGGCAGGCTTCCCTGGAGCGCACCCGCCTCCGTCGTGGGCGCCCGCAACAGCCAGCCGCAACCGATGCCGAGCTCCCGATCGCAGGGCACAGGGATCTCGCCGACGCCGAGCCCTGGGAGCTCTCGCTCGGCCGGTCCAGGGCGCGGCGTCGCGCCTGCCAGATGCGCTTCGTCCCAGCCGGCAGGCGCGCGCGGCGGATCTCCCTCGGCACGATCGTCGCGCTGCTCGCGGCACCGGCGGCATCGCTCGGCGACTCGTCCGCCGCGCGGGCTGAGATGGAGAGCAGCTCGGCTGTGGCGCCGGCCACCGCCGCGCACGAGTCGGAGCTCACGATTCGCAGCCCGGCGCACCGTGCCGTGCCATCCGCCGCTGAGCGTGACCGCGTCTCGCGCGCTGGGGCGACGCTCGCCCGGCCGAGAGGCCGGCGCGGCGGTCACACCGGCGGCGCGTCGACGATCATCACGCACGGCGGGAGTCTCCTCGCGCGGCGATCGGCTGGCGGCCAAGCAGGGTTCTCGCCCTTTGCCATGTGCGTCGCGCGGCTGGAGTCCGGCATCAACTGGAGGATCGATACCGGCAACGGATACGAAGGCGCGTTCCAGTGGCTGCATTCGAGCTGGATCTCGATGGGCGGCGGCAGGTTCGCGCCGAGGGCGATCGAAGCGACCCCGGCCGAGCAGGTGCTGATCTTCGAAGAGAACGTTGCCACCGATCCCCGCGCGTGGCCCACCACGGTGCCGGCCTGCATGGGCCTGCGGTCCGCGGGCCCGCGGGGGACACCGGCGGCCTTCGGGCGGTCCGTGCTCGGCACGGCGGAGGATCGGGCGTCGGCCGTGCGGCGGGCGGATACGCAATAGCCGCATCCCGCGGCGGGCGCGGCGCGCCTGACGCTCGGGCCCCTCGGCCGGCCCGTCGGCGGGCACGCAACGGCCGCTTCCAGCGGCGCGCCTAACGGTCGGGCCCCTCGGCCGGCCCGTCGGCGGGCCGCTCCACGATCCGCTCTTCGAAGCGGACTTCGATGTGCTCGTCGGCATTGCGATCCTGGGCCTGCGCCGCTGCCCGCAGTGCGCGCCGGTCGGCGTCGGTCAGGCCCGGCGCCAGGAGGCTGCGCGGCCACAGCTTTCGGTCGATCACGACGTTGACCTCGGCCGCGATCAGGGTCATCTGGGCGCCGAGATACAGCCAGGCGAGCAGGCCGAGGACGAGCGCGAAGCTGCCGTAGAGCGGCCCGTTGCGCTTGAGCTCGTGACTCACGTACAGACCGCCGAAGTACTGCAGCAGCGTCCAGAGCACCGCCGCCAGCACAACGCCCGGCAGCAGCGCTCGCCAGCTCAGCTCCGCGGCGGTGAGGAGGTTGAACGCGGACATGAACAGCACCAGGTTCGCGACCAGCGAGACGAGCACGCCGGCGACCAGCGCGCCGGCACCGGCGCTCGCATGGTTGCTGGCGCCGACGAAGCCGCCCGCCACGGTGGCGAGGATCGTCAGAGCGCCAAGCACGAGCAGCAGCCAGAGTCCGCGCAGCCGGCGCATCAGGAAGTTCGGCCGCTCGGTGAACGGCACGTACCAGATCCGGTTGAAGGCGATCTGGGAGACGTTCGTGACCCCGAAGCCGGCCAGCAACGTCAGCACCAGGCCGACGCCGAGGGCGGTGCCGCTGCCCGCGAAGGTCTTTTCCAGTTCGCTGCTGACGATCGGGAACTGCCCGAGCGTCCCTTTCAGGATCTGCTGCTTGAGGGTGGGGTCGCCCTGCAGGACGAAGCCGAGGATGGTCACGAACACGAGCAACAGCGGGAACAGCGAGATGAAGGCGTAGTACGCCATCAGGGCCGCGAGCTGGCCGGCCCCGTCGTCGCTGCGCTTCCTGATCACCGCTGCCACGAACGAGAGTCCGCGGGTGCGCTGCTGGAACCGGTCAAGGGCTTCGCGACGCTCAAGGACGCTCATCGGCTCCCCATACTCTCAGCGCCTGCGGTCGCGCTCGCGGATCGCCGCGGGGGTCCCCTCGTCGGCATGAGGCCACCCGCGAACTGAGGGGGGGTCTGCGGGCGCCTTGGAGCGACACGTATGTGTGTCTACCCAAGAACGCAGCTCTCCCCCATACGCAAGCAGCCCTCCCGCATCCGCACACAGCTCTGCCGCACACAGACCTCCTCGCCGCGACCAGGCCGAGCTCGTCGCCCTGGTAGTCCGCTCGCGACGGCAGGTGCTGCTGCGCATCCATCGCCACCGGCTTCGCAGAGAGGACCTGGAGGACTGCTTCGGCCAGGCCGCCCTGGAGCTCGTGGCCCGCGCGCAGCACGGCGCCGCCTTCCTCAGCTCCGCGCACGTGGCCAACGCGCTTGAGCAGCGCTTCCTCTCACGTATCCACGATCGCCGCCGTGCGCTGGAAGGTCGTAGCGAAGCTCAGGCCGCATTTGAGAGCGCGCTGCGCGCCGGCTTCTCCGAGGGGATGGAGGTGGCCGACCCACGGGCCGAGGTGGAGCGGCTCATGCTCGACCGTCTGGAGCTGCGCCGGATCGAGGCTCTGGCGGAGGGTCTCACGGCCGATCAGCGGCTCGTCCTCGCCCATCAGATCGCGATGCAGATGGGATGCGCCGAGTTCTGTGCCCGGTTCGGCTGGTCGGCGGAGAAGTACCGGAAGGTCGCCCAGCGTGGGCGCGCCCGGCTGCGGGCGCTGCGCGACGCTGCGGATCGGGGCGCAATGGAGGCGCCGTCTCGCAACGTCGTCGCCGCGCGGGCTGGAGCCTCCGCGGGCCGGGGCGGCCGGCAGGCGCCGTCACGCAACCTCGCCGGCTCGCGGGCGGAAGCTTCCGCAGGCCATGGCGAGGAGGGGGGCGCCACCGGGCCGGAACAGGCTCCGGCGAGAGATGGGTGTCCCGGAGGCATGGGGAGGTCGGATGAGAGAGCAGGGACCCACCTATGACGATCCACTCCCCCACTCATAGGCGCGTCCTCAGGGACGCCGGCGGTCGGTCGCATCGACGACCGCACGGCGCCTCCCATCCGGCACCCGACGGCCGGGAGCGGGGCAGCCGAGGGCCCCGTCTCCCGGCCGCGAGGGTACGGTGCGCACGCCCCAATCGCGAGGTGCGCACGCGATGAGCCTGCTCAGGCGGCGGCCGAGCGCCGTCTACACCGTCTGTGACGCCGACGCCGCGCTCGGCGCCGAAAGCTCTGAGTGGGAGGGCGCCGGCGATCCGGCCGCCGAGCCGCCGACCGAGGACCTCGGCGAGATCATCGCGATGCGCCAGCCGGCGCGGCCAGAGCGTCCGTTCACCGAAGGCGAGCGGCCCGGTGCGGCACGGCGGGGCGGGCAGAGGCCCTGGTGGGGCTTCGCGCTCGGAGGCGACCGCGGTGCGCCTGGGGAGCGCGAGCTGTGGGCCTCGACCATCCGGCGTCCGCAGGCTGCGCACGGTAACGGTCCCGCCCGTGCCGCCGTCCTGGCGCTGCTGGCCGCCGCCGCGGCGGCCATCTCCTACCTGGCCATCACCTCGCTCGGTGGCCGCGGGCCGGGCGTGAGCGGGCCGTCGCCCGTCCGCCGTGCTGCACCGGCCGCCGCCCCCGGATCGGGTCGTGGCTCCTCCTCCATTTCACCAGCGCCCTCGTCGCGGCCGCCTGCTGCCCCCTCGGGGTCGGCCTCCCGGAGGGTCGCCTCGCCCTCTGCCACGGCCGTGGCCCCTGCTGCCGGCTCCGTGCGGCCCGGGCATGTCGAGGCGCATTCGCGGCCCGGCCGTGTCGAGGCCCACCTGCCGGCTGGGCGTGTCAAGCCCCATCCGCGGGCCGGGCACGTCAAGGCCGACATACACACTCACGCGCGCGAGAACACGACCAGGTCCTCCTTGCACCCCAGCAGCCCACCGCCGCGGAGGCGCGACGGCGCGCGGGTGAGCGTCCCGACGGGCCCGGTCGACGGGCGTCCCGCCTCTCCACACCCCGCACCCAGCCTCCGGCCGAGCCCGCAGCCGGCGAACGAACAGGGCCCTGAGCCTGCAGAGCGCGACCCCGCGCAACCGGCCCCGTCAGGGGCCGGCTCCCCTCCCTCACTCTCCGAGCCGGCCTGTGCCGTGGCATCCTGCCAGCGGGCGAGGGCGAGCGCCGAATTCGGGTTCGAACGGTGAGGCGCAAGACGGTGAGCGCAGGTCGGACCGCCACGGTCAGCGTGCGCTCGCAGCCGCTGTGGCGACTGCGGCTGGCGAGGCGGCTGCCGCGCTACGTGATGGGCGCGCTCGCGGTGGCGGGCCTGGCGGACAGCGCGCGCTTCGCGCTCGACCCGCCGCGTCCCGTCCTGCCCGTGCGGGCGCCCGCGCGCCCGGCGGGCGACCTCCGCGCCGCGGGCTTCGCCGCCATCTTCACCCGCGCCTACCTGACCTTCGAAGCGAGCGACCCTGAAGCGAGGCAGACGGCGCTCGCGCCCTTTGACCTCTCCGGTCTCGGCGCGGAAGCGGGAATGCAGCCGCCGCTCTCCGGCTCCGATCACGTCCTCTACGCACAGGTGCTCCAGGAACGCAGCCCGCTGCCCCAGGAGCACGTCTACACCGTCGCCGCCGACACGAGCGCTCACGGGCTCCTCTACCTCAGCGTCGCGGTGATCCGCCGCGCTGACGGCAGCCTCGCCCTCGCCGGCTATCCCGCCTTCGTCGGCGGGCCGGCGATCTCCGCGGCCGATTCTGCGCAGCCCGAAGGGCGCGAAGTCAACAACTCCAGCTTGCGCACGGTAATCACCCGAGCCCTCACCAATTACCTCGCGCCGGCGCCGTCGGAGCTGGCCGCTGACCTCGCGCCGGGCGCGAATGTCTCAACTCCACAAATCGGCCTCACGCTCGAATCCGTACAGAGCCTGACGTGGGCTCCTGGGACGGGCGCAGTGATCGCCGTGGTGGACGCGGTCGGCGCCGGGGGCGCGCGTTACACGCTCTCCTACGAACTCGATGTGCTCCGTGCCGACGGACGCTGGGAGATCGCGGCGATCCAGATGGACCCGAATGCGTGAGCCGTTTCAGTCAACAGCCAGATCAATACAGGAAATAGATCAATGGAGGATCCGATGAGCTCAGATGCACTCCCCGATTCACACTCTCACCCTTATTCACCGACACTCACAAACGCTTCCATTCCGTCACCAAAGCTGGTGGTGGCTGACCGGCCGGTAATGGCTGACCCGCCCTTGGTGGCTGACCCGCCCTTGGTGGCTGACCCGCCCTTGGTGGATCACCCGCCCTTGGTGGATCACCCGCTCGTAGTGGCTGACCCGCCTGGCGTCACGGCTCACCGTGAGGGCCGACGCCCGCGTCTGCGCCTCCTCGGCATGAGTGCGCTCGCGGTGCTGAGCGCCGTGCTAGCGATCGCCGTCACGCCGGCCGTGGCCGCAGCCGCGGTCGCGCTCCCGTCGGGAAACACTCCCGCGGTGGCGCACGAAGCCGGCGGCCAGGTCCACTCGCTGGAAGCCGCTGCGAGCCGCGCGGGACAGACGGGCGAGAAGGTGGCGATGAGCCTGATCGGACTCGCGCTCGCCGTCGCCGCGGTCGTGCTCGCGTTCAAGCGGGACTTCAAGGAGGCCGCTGCCGTCTTCGCCGTAGGGATGGTCTGCATCCTCTTCGCCACGCACGCCGGAGTGAGCCTGCTGCAGAGCACGGTGCACGCGCTGGTCGGTTCGTGAGCGCCATGGAGATTCACTCCTACCGCGCCGTCTTCGACCTGGAGCGGCGCATCTACCGGATCGACCGTCTGCGTCTCAACCCGGGCGGGGTGCCTGTGCGGGCGGTCGTCTACTTCGTCGCGATCCTGCTCGCGGTCTCAGTGACAGCCACGCTGCCTGGGATCGGGGCTGCGATCGGCGTGCTGCCCTGGTACATGCGCGACTTGGCGGCTCCCGGCGCCGGCGCCGCGCTGCTGACGGTACTCCGGATCGACGGCCGGCCTTCTCACCAGGCTGCGCTCTCCCTGCTGCGCTTCGCCGCCGGACCACGCCGGCTCTGCACTGGGATCGGGTGCCAGGCGCCGGGCTGCGCCTGGATGCCGCCGTCGATGCTGCTCCTTCCCGACGGGTCGGACTCACAGATGCGCCGCCTGCGCTACACGGGCCCGGGAGCGGTGAGGGTGAATGTCGCCCACCAGATCATCGAGTGGCGCAGGGGGCCGCTCGCGCTGCTGAGCGGCGGATCGCGGCTGAGCCTGCAGGAGATGGCCGACCGCAGGCTCAGCACGGCCCGACTGATCGAGCTTCCCGAGCGCAGCAGCGTCACTGTGCTGCGCTGAGGTGGGCGGGATCCATGCAACCTCCGATCTGGTTCGTGTACGGCAACTGCGTCTTCGGGCAGGGGCCGCATGACGCATGGGCCGCCTTCGCGGTCGACACCTCCTCCTATGCCTGGCTCTCGGAGGAGGGCAAGCGCGCCCGGTTCGGCGAGCTGCTCGGCGCGATCGAAGCGCTCGAGGCTGACATCCAGATCCTGCGGGTCGGCCGTCGCTGCGGGCAGGACCTGCAGGCGGGGCTGCACGGTGGAGCGCCCGCTGCACACACGGCCGAGCTGCACGGATACCTGGAGGCGCAGCAGCGGTGGCTCCAAGAGATGCAGGCGAGCCGGCCGCAGGTGTTCCTGCTGGTCAGCCTCAAAGAGCCGGATCGAGATGTCGCCTCATTTCTCTCCAGCGCCCTGGAGCGCCACCCACGCGAGTGGCGCTCCGCGCTGGCGCGCGCCGTCGCTCCCCGGCGGCCCCTGCTCAGCGCGTCGGAGCTGGAGGACTGCCGGGTGCGGGCAGACCGCGCCCACGACCGCCTGGCCTCCTACCTGGCTGCACGCGCGGTGCGTGGAGTCGAGCTGCAGTGGCTGGTGCGGCGCGCATTCTGCCGTGGTCTCGGCGAGCCGGAGGTAGAGGGCCTGCATCGCCCGCGCGCGCTTGCCTTCGAGCGCAACGGCGAGGCGGTGCTCGCGCCGCTGGAGGGCGACGTGCTGCGCTGGATGGATTGCGCGGTGGAGAGCCGGGGGCGGCATCTGCGCATCGACTCCGAGCTCGGGGTCAGCTGGCAGGCCCAGCTGGTGCTCGGTGCGCTGCCGGAGACCGTGAGCTTCCCCGGAGAGTTGGCGGAGCTGATGTTCGCGCCGGTGGAGAGCCTGCCGTTCGAGGTGGACCTCTCGCTGAACGCCCGCTTCCTGCCGAACGAGCTCGCGCTGCGGATCGCCCGCCGAAAGATCCAGGATGCCGACCAGATCGTGAGAGCCGAGGCCGACGGCGAGCAGGGGGTCTCCGATCTCGGCTACCAGCGCAGCGGCCTGGCCCGCGACCTGCTCTCCCATCTGCAGGCGGCCAGCAGGCCGCCGCTCCTGCGCTCCTCGCTCGCGATCGCGATCGGCGCCGAAGGCGAGGATGAGCTCGAGCAGCGTGTGGAGGCGTGCCGGCGCGCCTACGGCGAGATCCGCCTGCACCGTCCGCTGGGCGACCAGCTCCAGCTCTTCTTCCAGCACCTGCCGGGCCAGCGCAGTCGCGTGGTCGGCTACGACGACACGCTCACCCCCGAGCAGGCCGCCGCGATGATGCCGCTGGCCGCCCACGAGGCCGGCTCCCGCAGCGGCTTCTGCCTCGGGCACACGCTCACCGGGTCGGCCCGCCCGGTCATGTTCAACCTCCGCGAGGGCTCCGACAGCAACCGCAACACCGCGATCCTCAGCGTCGGCGCGCTCGGGTCCGGCAAGACGACGCTCGACCAGAAGCTCAAGTACGAGGCGTTCCTGCTGGGAGCGCGCGTGATCGACTGCGATCCGAAGGGCGACCATCGCCTGCACCTGATGGAGGAGGTGGCGCCGCACGTGGAGTGCGTCACCCTGCGCCCCGACCCGGCCCTGCGCGGGATGCTCGACCCGCTCCGCGTAGCTCCTGAGCACCTGCGCCAGGACGCGGCCGTCTCCTTCCTGCGCGACCTGCTGCCCGCCCGCGCGGAGCCCGCTTGGGAGACGGCGGTGGTGGCGGCCGTCGACACGGTGTTGCGTCGATGTGACGATCCGAGTTGCGTGGAGGTGGTCCGGGCGCTGCTGGCCGGTGATCAGGTCGAGGTGCAGGTCGGGCGCGCGCTGGAGGTCTACGCCCGCTCCGGCCTGGCCCAGCTCGGCTTCGCCGACCGTGGGATGCGCCTGCCGACGCTCGGCACCGCCCAGGTCACCTACCTGCCGATCAGGGACCTTCCCAGCCCCGAGCCGGGCACGCCTCGATCCGAGCACTCCCAGTCGGAGCGGATCGGCGAACAGGTCGTGCGACTGATCGCCATGTTCGCAATGCGGCTGATGGCCATGGAGCGGGACCGGCTGAAGGTGTTCTCGTTCGACGAGGGTTGGCGCCTGCTCGGCGACTCGGTCGGGCGCAGCCTGCTCGCCTCCCTGCAGCGGATGGGCCGCTCCGAGCTCGCCGTCCCGATCATCTCCACGCAGCTGGTCACCGACACTCTGCTCGGCGAGCGCTCATCGCTGGAGAACCTGATCGGAGCGACGTTCGTCTTCGGGATGCGCTCGGAGGCTGAGGCGGCGCGGGCACTCGCGCTGATCGGGCTGGACCCGGAGGACCGGCGGATGCGCACGAGCCTGCTCGAATTCGAGGCCGGACGGTGCCTGTTCCGCGACCACCGCGGACGCGTCGAGGCGATCCAGGTCGATCTGATCATCCCGTCGCTGATGCGCGCGCTCTCGACGACCCCATCGCCGGCGTGAGCCAGCGGGCCGGGGCGGTTGCGGCCACGACCGCGGCGATCGCCATGACGGCGGCTCTCGTAGTGAGCGCGCCGAGCGCGCGCGCCGCGTCTGTGAGCGGCGCCCGGCGCGGGGCGGCTGCCGCGCGTAGCGCGGGAAGGCATGTGGGGAGCGGCGCGAAGGCGGGGGCGGGTGCGCCTGCGAGGACCGGGTCGGGGGCGAGGGAAGGTGCGGGTGCGGGTGCGCGTGCGGGTGCGAAGGCCAGTGTCGGGGCACGCCCTGAGGTGGCTGCCGGAGCCGGGGGCAAGAAGGGCACCGCTCACGCGAAACCGAAAGCTCCCACCGGGCCGCCGCTGGTATCCGGCGCCGGCGCGTTCGCGACGCCCTCGGCGGGCGGCGAAGAAGTGGTGCAGCCCAGTCTCAGCAGGCCGCTGGTGTCGAACGGGCTTGGCAGCCCGCTCTGCCGCGGCGGTGGCGGCGGGGTCGTGCTGTCGGCGACGGCCCGTGCGAACTGCCTGACCTCCGGCTTCGTCGCGGCGGCGGCCCCGACGGGCAACTACGAGCTCGACGTGCATATCGACACCGGCTTTCTCGAACTCAAGGATGTGATGGCCACGCTGGTGGAGGACGACCTGATCCAGCCGCCGTGGATCGCGTTGGTCTGGGTCGTCCATGCGCTGCTCACCGCGATGCAGTGGGCGTACCTGCTGTCCATCCTGCAGAGCCCCGCTATGCGGACGGTGGCCGACCTGCTGCGCGCCGTCCAGCAGACCGTCACCAGGCCGTGGCTGGCGGTCGTGCTCTCCGTCGCCGCGGTGCTGCTCGCCTATCGCGGGATCGTCAAGCGCCGTTTCGCCGAAACGCTCGGCGAGGCGCTCGCGATTCTCGCGATGATGGTGGCCGGCCTCTGGATGATCGCCGATCCGATCGGCACGGTCGGCGCCGTGGCGGGCTTCGCCGATACAGCCAGCCTGCAGACGCTCGCGGCCGTGAGCATGGGCACGCCCGCGAAGTCGCCAGAAGCGCTCACCGACGCCGCCGGCCAGCTGTTCGGCACCACGGTCGATGGGCCGTGGTGCTACATGGAGTTCGGGAACGTCGACTGGTGTGAGAACCCAGCGCGGCTGGATGGCAAGCTGCGCGCGGCCGGCCTGAGGATCGCGGCCGCGAAGAGCGCGCAGATCGCCGGCGCAGGCCCCGCGGGCGCTGCGCGCAAGCGGGAGGCGGTCCGCCTGCTGCGCTCCGCGACGACCAACGGCGAGCTCTTCCTCGCGCTGGCGGCCAACGGCCCCGAACGCAACTCGATCAACGAAGAAGGCAGCCTGCTGCGGACGCTCTGCGTCAAGGAAACGTTGAAGAGCTGCGTGGGGCCCACCGCCGCCGAGGCCGAGTTCCGCGGCGAAGGAGGCCTCATATACCGCTGTGCCGGGCTGGTGTTGATCGCCGTGGGTGCGCTCGGGATGATGCTGCTGCTCACGTTCATCGTGGTGCGCCTGCTGGGCGCGGCCCTGATGAGCCTGCTTCTGCTGCTGGCAGCGCCGGTCGTGGTGCTGTTGCCCGCGCTCGGCGAGAACGGCAGGGCGAGATATCGGGAGTGGGCGGGCCGGCTGTTCGGCGCGGCGCTCACCAAGCTGATCTGGTCGTTCCTGCTCGGCATCGTGCTCGTCGCGATGAAGCTCGTGCTCGCGCTGCATGGGCTCGGCTGGTGGGTGCAGTGGCTCCTGCTCACCGTCCTGTGGTGGGGCGCGTTTCGGCGTCGCCACGACCTGCTCGGCCTCGCCCGGATCGGCGGCAACGGCTCCCCGCACCGTCCCGCCCAGCACAACGCGGTCGAACGGGCCGGCTCGTGGGCCCGCGATTACGCATGGGGCCGGCTCCTGGAGCGCGTCGGGGAGAGGCGACGAGAACGCTCGTTGCCCGATACTGGTGCAGGACGCAAGCCGTCCTCCAAACCGAGTGGTGAGCAGAAGACCGGCAAGGCACCGTCCGCCGGGGAGAAGCCGGCCGGCACCGCGAAGGAGTCTTCGGGCCCTCAACAGACGAAGAGGCCCTCGGAGCAGCGAGAGCCGGGGAGCAAGAGCCCGGCGACGAGCTCGAGCGCAAAAGAGGAGAGGCCGTCGGGTGGCGGCGGAAAGCCGGCCGAGGGCGGGGGCCCGTCGCCGCGTGGCGAGCGGTCTGCCGGGGACGGGCCGGATGTGCCGCGGACACCCTCGGGCGGAGAGGGACGCGTGGATCGGACGGCCGGAGCGAGCCGGTCCGCGGATGGTGAGGCCTCCTCGGCGGGCCGGCGCGGTTC
>DAHVAB010000099.1 GCA_027314825.1 Solirubrobacterales bacterium | reverse complement strand
CAACGACCGCATCCAGATCCCCGTCAGCTGCTCCCAGGAAGCGATCGAAGGCTGCACGATCCAGATGGCCCTCACCGTCGCGGAGACGACCCGCGGCTCGAAGATCGTCGCGGTCGCCGCCAGCCGGCGTCCGCACGGCGGCGACGCCCACCACCCCCGTCGCGGCGGCGCGGCCCACGCCGCCGCCGTGAGCTCTCACCGCGCGCGCCATGGCCACCCTCCCCGCGCGAAGCTTCGCCACCTCTCGGTGACGATCGCCCGCAAGCGCGTCGGGATCCCGACCGGGGCCACCCGGGTCCTCACGCTCACCGTGAACAGGGCCGGCAGGATGCTCTTCGCCCAGCGGCGCGGCAAGCGGATCCCGGCGCTGCTCACCGTGAGCGGCACGGTGATCGGGGTGATCGAAGCCAAGCTGCGACGCGAACGGATCTTCATGCGCGTTCCGCCGGCGCCCCACCACCACCGACACTCCGCCCGGCGGCGCTCCGGAGCCCACCCTCACGGCGCCCGCGCGCACAGCGGTCGTGCTCACAGCGCTCGCGCGCACAGTGCTCGTGCCCACGCGGCAGCGTCGAGCGCCGCCACCGACGGCCAGCGCAGGGCGGCCGCGCTGCTCTCCCCCACCCCCTATATGGGCTGGGACACCTACTTCGCTCTGGGCGGCACATTCAGCGAGACGACCGTGCTGATGCAGGCCAGCGAGATGATCAAGCTCGGCCTCGTTCATCTCGGCTACCGCTACGTCTGGCTGGACGCCGGCTGGTGGCACGGCACTCGCAACAGCCACGGCCAGATCACCGTCAGCAAAGCCCAGTGGCCGCACGGCATCCGCTGGCTGGCGGAAACGCTGCACGCCGCCGGCATGCGGCTCGGGGTCTACACGGACGCCGGCCAATCAGGCTGCGGGGGCGCCGGCCAGGGCAGCTACGGCCACTACAACCAGGACGCCAACACGTTCGCATCCTGGGGAGTCGACGCCGTCAAGGTGGACTTCTGCGGCGGATCGCGCATGCACCTGAACCCGCGCAGCGCCTACACGGCCTTCCACGAAGCGATCGTGCACGATCGACCCCATCGGGGGATGCTGCTGGAGGTCTGCAACTTCCTGCAGCCGAACCAGCTCGGAGGAGGGCTCCCCCACTACGGCGAATCGGCGTTCACCTCCTACAGGTTCGGATCGCAGGTCGCGACCAGCTGGCGCACCGACACCGACATCGGCCGGCCCGGCAGCGTCCCGTTCGCGAACGTCCTGCGCAACCTCTACGCGGATGCCGCCCATCCCGAAGCGGCCGCGCCGGGCCACTGGAACGAACCGGACTACCTCGGGCCGGGCGAGGGCATGACGGCCGCGCAGTTTCGCACCCAGTTCAGCATGTGGGCGATCCTGGCGGCTCCGCTCATGATCAGCGCCAACCTTCAGCAGCTCGCCCCGGAAGAGCTCGAAGCCCTCACAAACCAGGAAGTGATCGCCGTCGACCAGGATCCTGCCGGCGTCCAGGGTCGCCTGATCTCGGCGGCCGGCGCCGGAGAGGTGTGGGTCAAGCCCCTGGCTGACGGCTCACGGGCCGTCGCGCTTCTCAACACCGGGCCGACTCCGATCCCGATCGAAACGAGCGCGGCCGCGATCGGCATGCCCGCCGCCCCCTCCTACACGTTGCGAAACCTGTGGACGCACACGAGCTCAGCCACGACCCAGGCGATCTCGGCGGGCGTGCCGGGCTATTCGACGGTGCTGCTGCGCGTCAACGCGGAAGGGTGATCGGCCTCCGCGCCCAACGACGGCCGGCGGAGCCGCCACTACGCGGCAGGATGATCCGCCTCCCCACCCAACGACGGCCGGCGGAGCCGCCACTACGCGGCAGGATGATCGGCTGAGCCTCCGGACTGCTCGCCGTCGGGCCCCGGCTTGGAGACGCCCGGCCGCAGCGCGACCGCCGGCTCGTCGTCATCCTGCTCGGGGGGCAGGTTGGCCAGGCGGACCACGCCCATCACGACAGCAAATGTGGCCAGCAGCAGCGCGACAACCGCGCCGCCGAGCGCGATGTGGCTCGTGGTCGCGCCCGCGAGGATGACCAGGCCGACGACCAGCAGCATCGGCAGCCAGATCGATATGAGCGGGATCGTATGCGCGAACGTGTCACGTTCGACGCCCTGCGCACCGTGAGCAAGGGCTCTCCGGTGGGCCTGCCTGCCAGGCTGCTCGGCTGATCTGGCCATCGTGCCGCTCCTTTGCCTCGCTGGATTTCAGCTCTCCCTACACATATACCCCGAATACCGGGGGCTTCCATCCAGGTCGACTACGGACCGGAGCCCGACGACCGCTCAGAGCGGTTCCGGTTCCGGTTCGCGGCCGCCATGATGGACCTGATAGAGCTTTTCGTCCTGAAAGCGCTCGACCGCCTGATAGTCGGCCAGCCCCTGGCTGTGGGCGAGATGCAGATGCGTCGGCAGCGGGGCGCGCAGCTCACCCGGGATCGCCTCTTCCTCCAGCAGCGCCCGCAGCTCTTCCTCTCGCGCCGAGCCTGCGCCCTGCGGGGAGAGCTCTCGGACGCCCTGCGCAGTGGAGTAGTCATAGAACTCCGATTCCTGACCCTGCGGCATCACGGTGATCGTGCCGGGAGCCCAGTTGGAGTACAGGGCGAGCTTCGCGTCCTCGGTGCGCACCGCCGTGACGTGCCGGGGCGCGTCGGCGGCATATGGCTGGGAGGCGAACTCCGTGACATCCTCGTCGGTGGCATGCACGATCCACCTGCGGCCGCTCGCCGCGGGGTCGGAGCACATCTTCGCCATGTCATGCCGCCTGGCCAGATGCGCGTACCGCGCATCGCGCCGCCAGTCCCCCGAGCCGGTCGCGATGCTCAGCATCAACGCCGTCACGTCGGCGCTGGAGGTCAGGCCCGTGCGGGGCGTGCCCGGCGAGGCCGCCAGCGCTCCGCGCGGGTCATGCACGTAGAAGGGCACCCGGATCGCCTCCTCGTAGGCCGAGGCGCCCTTGCCGCGCATGCCGTGCGAGCCGGCATACTCGCCGTGGTCGGAGGTGAACAGCACGACCGTGTTGGCCGCGACCTTCGGCTGCGAGGCGAGCGCGGCCAGCACCCGGCCGACCTGGGTGTCCACGTAGCGCTGGAGCATCAGGTAGGTGTCCATCATCTGCGTGAACCACCGGACCGCGCCGGGGCCGGTGAACGGGACCGCCCCGAAGGAGCGGGCGGCGGTGTCCTGCAGCGAGCGCTGCAGCGCCGGCTTGCCCTTCATCATGAGATCTTCGGGCGTCTCGAAGTTCGGCGGCAGCGCAGAGGCGCGCCTCGGCGGCGAGGCCTCGGCCGGGATTTCTTCGGTGAATCGGTGCCACCAGGCGATGTCGTGCGGGTTGACGAACGACGCCGTCGCGCACCACGGCTGCTGACCGGCGTTGGCTGCGAGCCAATCGACGAGCTGCGTGGCGATCGACGGATCCACCCTGGTCCCCTGCCCCGGCCCGCCGTTCGGCGAGGGGTAGGTGCCCCCGGTGAAGTCGTACTGGTCCAACGGCGCCATCGGGTTCGGATCCAGGTGCCACTTGCCGTAGTAAGCGGTGTGGTAGCCGAGATCACGCAACAGCCCGCCCCACGTCGGGAAGCGCGGATCCAGCCAGCTGCCGCCCGTGAGCATCACGCCCGTCTGATGGGTGTACAGCCCCGTCAGCAGCACGCTGCGGGCCGGCGAGCAGTCATTGGAGGCGGTGTAGTGGCGCTCGAAGCTCACCGAGCGCGCCTTCAGCGCGCTCACGTGGGGCAGCAGCCGCGCCTGATTCAGGCTCGCCGGCATCCAGACCGGCGTGCGCATCTGATCGACGAGGATCATCAGGATGTTCGGCGGGCTGCCCGCGCGCCGCGGCGGCCCCGGGTGGCGCCTGCGTGAGAGCGTGGCGCTCACGCTCCGACCCTTCTGCTCGCCGAAGCCGACCGCCACCGCCCCGGCGGCCAGGAAGCCGTCCTTCAGGAACGTCCTCCTGTCGCTGGCGCCGTCATCGCCGCCGCCACCCCGAGCTGCCAGATCCGCCTCATGGTCCCTCATCGCAACCTCAACAATGAAGCGTGCCCGATGATTCGCTGCCGTGCGCCGCATGCCGAGCGGGGCCGGCACGATCGACGCTCGGCGCAGCGCGCGCTCGGCACCGAAGCGCCACCGGGTCAGGACGCCTTGCGGGCGAGGCCGAGGATGTGCGGCACCGCGGGCTGGAGGCGCAACGCCCTGAAGGAGAAGCGCTCCTCGCGCTCGACGACGAATCCGGCGGCGACTATCTGCGAGCCCGTCTCCCGAGCGCAGTGGCAGCCGCCCGCCACCAATGGCCAGAAGGTCGCGTCCATCAGCCGCTGGAGCGCCGCGAGCGCCGGACGGCGAGAGATCACGTGCTCATAGAAGCGAAGCTCCCCGCCCGGACGCAGCACCCTCTTGATCTCGGCGAGCGCGAGGCGCTGGTCGGAGACGGTGCAGAGCATGAGCGAGGCGACGGCCGCGTCGAAGCAGCCGTCCGGCGCAGGGATCGCCTCGGCCGCGCCGTCGACCACACGCACCTGGACCGGCGCGGCGGCGGCCGCCCGTTCGGCCATCGCGCGCAGGTGCGGCTCCGGCTCGACGGCGAGCACCTCCTCGACCTCCGGCGGGTAGTGCGCGAAGTTCTGCCCATTGCCCGCCCCCACCTCGACCACCCGACCCGAGAGTCCGGCCAGCAGGCGGACTCGATGCTCGGCGCCGCCGCGCCTGTCCATGTCGACGCTGACGCCGGCATAGACGCGAGCGAAGATCGGACGGCTCTTGGATGTGGCACAGCCGGGCACGGAGGAGATTCAAGCAGCAACCGCTACGCCGCGGCGCCCGCGCCAGAGCGCCGCAGCGCTGTCATGGCGCTTACAGCAGGCGCTCGAGACCGGGGCGGCGGGGCGCCGAGAAGCCTTACAGCGCCCCCCGGCGGCGGCCCGGCGGCAGAGTTCTGGCTACGGTAGGAGCACCGATGCCGCGCCACCGCAGAGAACGCCGCCGCCGGGGAGGATCCGACGGCCCGCCGATCGACCCTGCCGCATGGCGACTGCTCGCGGCCTGCACCGCTGCCGCCGCGGTCCTGCAGATCGACGGCACCCTCATCACGGTCGCCCTGCCGCGGGCCGGGCACGCGCTCTCGATGGGCGTCCACTCGCAGGGTCTCGTGCTCGCGATCTACTTTCTCGCCTACGCGCTGGCGCTCTGGCCGGGCGGCCGGCTCGTCGACAGGGCCGGCTCCCGCACGGTCGCGCTCACCGGCCTGTCCATCTTCGCCGTCGGCGCAGCGATCGGCGCGCTGTCCCCGAGCGCCGGACTGCTGATCGGCTCGCGCGTCATCCAGGGCCTCGGCGCCGGCCTGGTCAGCCCCGCCGCGATGGCCGGAGCCGTCAGCGGCTTCCCGCCTGAGCGGCGCGGCACCGCGCTCGGCATCTGGGGCGCCGGCTCCGGGATGGCCAACCTCGCAGGCCCCCTGATCGGCGGCGCCCTCACCGTGCTGGTCGGGTGGCGCGCCGACTGGTGGGCGCTCGTGCCGCTCGCCGCGGCCTCCGCAGTCGCGATTTGGCGGCTGACGCCGCGCGGGGTCGCGGCACAGAAGACCACCGCGTCCCGCCTGCCCCGCTCGCCGGTGATAGTGGGTGCGACACTCGTCGCGGCACTCACGTTCGCCGTGATGATCGGCACGTTCTTCATCGCCGAGCAGTACCTCCAGGACGTCGCCGGCTACTCGCCGCTGGGCGCGGCGGCCGTGCTGATCGTGGTCGCGCTGCTGTTCGGCCTGGCCGCACCGCTCGCCGGCCGGCTCGCCGACGCCCGCGGCGAGCGGCTGCCGCTGGTCGCAGGCCTCACCCTTGCCGGCGTCGCGCTCGAGATCCTCGGCATCCCCGGGGTTCCGCTCTCCGGCCTGGCGCCGCTGCCGCTGCTGCTGCCCGTCGGCCTCGGTCTCGGCCTCCTGTTCGCGCCGACATCCCGGGCCGCCCTGAACGCCGCCCCGAAGGCCAGCCACGGGCGCGTCTCCGCGATGCTCTCGGGTGGCAGGCTGATGGGAGCCGGCGTGGGCGCCGGCGTAGCCGGAGTGGCGCTCGGCGGAGGCGTAAGCGCGGCGGGCGTGCGAGGCGTCCTGCTCGGCGCCGCGGCGCTGTGCATCCTCGTGGGCGTGCCGATCACGACGCGCCTGCTCAGCGGCCGGGTGATCGCGGAGCCGGCGAGCGAGCTCGCCGAGGCGCAGGTGCAGACCGCTCAGGTCGGGTAGCGCGCCACGGGAGGATCCGCCCAGTCCGGGGCGGCCGGCGGGCGCGGTGCGCCCCAACGCTCCCCGCGGCGGGCTTCGCCCGCTACCCCTCCCCTACGGCCGCCTCACTGAGCTGCGACATCCGGAAGAGCGCGCGCAGCGGCAGTCCCTCCGCGGCGAGGCGCTCGGCGCCCCCGGCCTCGCGGTCTATCACGCAGAGCACCACCGCGATCTCCGCGCCGAGCTGCCGCAGCTGTCCGCAGGACTCGATCACCTGGCCCCCGGAGGTGATCACATCCTCGAAGACGGCAAGCCTGCGAGCGGCCAGATCTCCACCCTCGGCCAGACGGCATGTGCCGTACTCCTTGGCCTGCTTGCGCACGAACAGCGCCGGCAGCCCGCTCACCTGCGAGGCGACGGTGGCCAGCGGCACGCCGCCGAGCTCAAGCCCGGCCAGGGCGTCCACCCCCTCCGGCAGCATCGCGACCATCCCTTCCGCTATCTCTCGCAGCAGCGACGGATCGGCCTCGAAGAGGTACTTGTCGAAATACTCCGAGCTGACCGCGCCCGAGCGGAGGCGAAACTCGCCAGTGAGGTGCGAGCGCTCATAGATGCGCCGCGCCAGGCTGCTGCGATCCGCTCCCATCATGTTCGCCGTCCCGTCACGCTCACAGCCGGCAGCCTACATCGCGACCGGGACCCGGACGGGCCGAACGGTAGGATCGCCGCGATGCCGGGAGAGCGAGAGCACGACATCGTCCTCTTCGGGGCGAGCGGCTTCACCGGCTCGCTCGCGGCCCGATATCTCGCCTCGCACGCGCCGCAAGGCACGCGCTGGGCGCTGGCGGGACGCAACGAGAGCAAGCTGAAGGCGCTCCGCGAGCGTCTCGGCGTCGAGGTGGCGATCCTGCGCGCCGACTCGGGCGATGCCGCCTCCCTGCGCGCGCTCGCCGACTCCACCCGCGTCCTGGCGAGCACCGTCGGTCCATACATCACCCACGGCGAGCCGCTCGTGGCCGCCTGCGCCATGTCCGGCACCGACTACATCGACCTGACCGGCGAGCCGGAGTTCGTCGACCTCGTCTACGTCCGCCACCACGAGCAGGCGCTCCAGAGCGGGGCGCGCCTGATCCACTGCTGCGGCTTCGACTCGATCCCCCACGACCTCGGCGTCCAGCTCACCGTGGAGCAGCTGCCGGAGGGCGTGCCGCTTCGCGTCGAGGGGTATGTGAGCGCCCACGGCAGCATCTCCGGCGGCACGCTGCACACCGCTGTGACAGCCTTCTCACGGCTGCGATCGATGACCCGCGCGGCGAGCGCACGACGCGCGCTGGAGCGCAGGCCGCCCGACCGCCGCATCCACGCGGTCAGGGGCGTGCCCCACCATCAGCCGGGCCTGGGCTTCGCACTGCCGGTGCCGGGCATCGACCCCCAGGTGGTGCTGCGCTCGGCGGCGGCGCTGCCGCGCTACGGCCCGGACTTCTCCTACGGGCACTACCTCGTCGCCGGCAGCCTCCCGGTCGCCGGCGCGATCGCGGGTGGCGTCATTGGCGCGGTCGCGATGGCGCAGCTGGCGCCGACCAGGCGGCTTCTGCTCGAGCGCCTGCAGCCGGGACAGGGTCCGAGCGAGCAGCGGCGGGCGCACAGCCACTTCTCCGTGCGCCTGATCGGAGCCGGCGACGGCCGCCGCGTCGAATGCGAGGTGCGGGGCGGCGACCCCGGCTACGAGGAGACGGCGAAGATGCTCTGCGAGTCCGCGCTCTGCCTGGCCCACGACGATCTGCCCGAGCTCGCCGGTCAGCTGACCACCGCGGTCGCGATGGGGCGCACGCTGCGCGAGCGACTCATGGACGCGGGGATCTCCTTCTCGG
>DAHVAB010000098.1 GCA_027314825.1 Solirubrobacterales bacterium | reverse complement strand
GCGCTGGTGGCGATCGTGCGAGCGGTTGAGAGCATGCGCACCTCGATGGAGATCAGCGGCAGCCACCGGGGGCTGCTCGTGCTCGACGAGGCGACGGTGTTCCTGCCGCGCGACCACGTCGAGCGGCTCTTCAAGGTGATGCGCCAGCTGGCCGCCGAGGGGTCGAGCGTGCTCTTCGTCTCCCATGAGCTCGAGGAGGTGGGGGAGGTCACCGATCGGGTGACGGTGCTCCGCAACGGACGGCTGATCGACACCGTCGACTCGAGGTCGACGAGCGAGGAGGAGCTGATCAGGCTGATCATCGGCCATGACCTGAAGATCGAGGCTCGGCGCACCGCGGCGCTCACCGCCGCCGAGGGAGCGGTTCACGCCCGCGATCTGCGGGGACGGCTGCTGCGAGGCGCCTCCTTCGATGTGGGTCGAGGGGAGGTGCTTGGGCTCACCGGGCTCGTGGGCTCGGGCTTCGAAGAGGCGCCGCATCTGCTCTACGGGGCGGTGCGGGCACAAGCCGGCACGCTCAGCCTGAACGGCAAGCCGCTGGAGCTGCGCTCGATGACACCGGACAGGGCGCTCGGGCTGGGCGTGGTCCTCGTCCCGGGCGATCGCCAGCGAGACGGCGGGGTGGCGGCGCTGTCGGTGGTTGACAACATCACCCTGCCGACGTTGAGCGCCTACTTCGATCGGGGCCTGCTGCGGCGCGGAAGGATGAAGCGCGAGGCGCGTGCCCTGATGAGCACCTACGAGGTGCGCCCGGCGATGCCGCAGCTGGAGTACGGGGCGCTCTCCGGCGGCAACCAGCAGAAGGCGCTCTTGGCCAAGTGGCTTCAGACGGAGCCGGCCCTGTTGCTGCTGCACGAGCCGACTCAGGGGGTCGATGTGGGAGCGCGCGAGGCGATCTTCGGCCTCGTGCGGGCGGCCGCGGCGCGCGGATGCGCGATCGTCTGCGCCAGCTCGGACTACGAGCAGCTCGCGCTGATCTGCGATCGGGTGCTGATCTTCGGCGAAGGCGTGATCGTGAGCGAGCTCTCCGGCTCGGAGGTCACCAAGGAGCAGATCACGGCGCAGAGCCTCAGCAGCATCTCCGCTGTTGCGCTCGCGGAAGGCAGCTTGGGGAATGTCAATATCAGCGAAGGCGATGGAGTTGAGGGATGAGCGTGACTGAGAAGACCGGTACGGAGCAGGCCGAGCCGAGCCCGTCGCCTGTGCAGAAGGCGCGTCAGCTGCTGCCGGGAAACATGGCCGAGCGGCTCGCGCTGCCGATCGCCTGGGGCGTGCTCGTGCTCGTCTTCAGCGTGCTGCCGTCGACCTCCGGCACCTACCCGACGCTGTCGAACTTCGACACGATCTTCGGCGCGCAGACGGCGATCGTCGTGGTCACCCTCGGGCTGCTCTGCCCGCTGACGGCCGGCGACTACGACCTCTCGGTCGCATTCACGCTGACCCTGTCGAGCATGGTGCTGGCGATCCTGAACGTCAACCAGGGCTGGCCGATCGGGCTGGCGATCCTGGCCGCCCTCGGGGTGGGCCTCAGCGTAGGTTTCATCAACGGCGCGATCGTGGTGCTGCTCGGCCTCGACCCGTTCATCGTGACGCTGGGCACCGGGACGTTCATAAACGGCATCATTCAATGGATAAGCAACTCGAACACGATCTCGGGGGTCTCCGAAAACCTAGTCAACCCCGTGATCGTCGACAAGTTCCTGGGGATACCGCTCATCTTCTACTACGGCTTAGCCCTGGCGTTGCTCATCATGTACGTATTCGAGTTCACGCCGATGGGGCGGCGGCTGCTGATGGTCGGCCAGGGCCGCAACGTGGCGCGGCTCTCCGGGCTGCACGTCGGCCGCATCCGTTGGGGGGCGCTGACGGCGTCGGGCCTGATCGCCGGCCTGGCAGGGGTGCTCTACACCGGGACCTCCGGCTCCGCCGACCCGATCTCTGGCACCCAGTTCCTGCTGCCAGCCTTCGCGGCAGCCTTCCTGGGAGCGACGACGATCATGCCCGGGCGCTTCAACCCGTGGGGAACGGTGATCGCGGTCTACTTCCTGGTGTCCGGGATCACCGGGCTGGTGCTGGCGGGCGCCTCCACGTTCGTGACCGACCTCTTCTACGGCGGCGCCCTCGTGGTCGCGATCGCGCTCTCGCGTCTGGCATCCCGTCGCCGCGCCTCCCAGGCCGGCGGTTAGCGCGCGCGTCAGCAGGCGTTATCGCCCCCGTGGGAGGAGGTGTCAGTCCCCGTGCGAGCGGGTGTCAGCCTCCGTGCGAGCGGGTGTCAGCCTTCGTGTGAGCAGGCATCAGCCTCCGTGTGAGCAGGCATCAGCCTTCGTGTGAGCGGGTGTCAGCCTCCGTGCGAGCGGGTGTCAGCCTCCGTGTGAGCGGGTGTCAGCCCCGCCATGCCAGCAGGCGGCCAGCTCGGTCCACGCCCGCAGGTCCGAACGGGCGCCGGCGTGCAGGTTGATGCGGTCGGCGAGCCCGTCGTAGCGGCGTGAGATCTCCGCCGCCAGCGCGCCCGCGTCCGTCGCGCGCACGGCGACCAGGTCGAGCAGCTCATCCGGGACCAGGGCCGCCATCCGCTCCCAGCCGCCGCTGCGCGAGAGCCCGTGCAGCTCGTCGCAGAGCTCGCCCCACCCGTGCGATGCCAGCACATGACGGTAGCCGGGCGTGGAGGCATAGAAGGCGATCCGACGGCGCACCGCCTCGCTCTCCTGCTCGGTGGTCGCGGTGAAGAGGCAGACCGACAGCTCGAAGCCCTCGCGGCTGCCGGCGTGCGCGGCGGCGAGTCCGCGCTCGATCGCGGGCAGCACCGTCTCGCGCAGATAGTCGGGCGTCTGCAGGGGATGCACGAGCAGCCCGTCGGCGATCTCCCCCGCCAGCTCGATCATTCGCTCCCGCACGCCTGCGAGCAGGATCGGCGGGACGGGCTGTCCGTGCGGGGTGGGACGGAAGTCGGGCGGCATCAGCGTGTGCCTGTAGATCTCACCCTCATAGTGCAGGGGGGAGCCCTCCGCCCAGGAGGTCCAGATCGCGCGCGTGGCCGCCACGAAGTCGCGGATGCGCCGCGCCGGGCCATCCCATTGCGCGCCGAAGCGCCGCTCTATGTGCGCACGCACCTGGCTGCCGAGCCCCAGCACGAACCTGCCGCGCGTGAGGCCCTGGATCTCCCAGCCGGTGTAGGCGAGCTGCATCGGGTTGCGCGGCAGCGCCAGCGCCACCCCGGTGCCGAGCTCGATCCGCCTCGTCGCGGTGGCCGCGAGGATCAGGGGCAGGAAGGGATCGTTGTTGGTCTCGGTGCTGAGCAGCCGAGCGAAGCCGGCCTGCTCACAGCGCGCGGCGAAGTCGGCGACCTGCTCGGCGGGGACGCCCCGGAGGGTGGCGTCGAGCCTCATCGGCTCAGCGCTCGCGCTGAGCCGTGGCGGCGCGCAGGCTCTCGCGGCGCCTGCGAGTCGCCTCCTCGTCGACCTCGCCGTCGCGGATCAGCACCCCGTAGATCTCCTCGGCCTGCTCGGAGGAGATCAGGTCGTCGAGATAGTCGTGCAGAACGCGCACGGGCTCGCGCTCCAGGGGGCTCCCGTAGCCGCCGCTGGTGACGCCTTCGATCACCAGCCGCTCGCCCTCGGCGAAGCGGTGCGCGTTCACCTTCGAATAGAGGCGGTCACGGGTGCCGTCGTTGTGGAGGTGCCAGAAGCGCCCGGGCCGTCCCGGGGTGCCGCCGAAGACGCCCGGGGGCGGGTCGATGTCGGCGTGACGCTCGGACTCGGTGGTGACCTGGGCGGGCGTGAGGAAGGCGTAGTCGCGAACGGCGCTCGTGCCGCCGCGCCAGCGCCCGTGGCCGAACTCCCGCTCGATCAGCTCATAGCGGTGGAAGCGGAACGGGAGGTGCATCTCGATGTCCTCGATCGGCTGGTTGCGGATGTTCGCCGAGAGGCAGTCGACCGCGTCCATTCCGTCCTTGCCGGGCCTGCCGCCATAGGAGCCCTCGTCGACCTCGATCGTGATCCAGTATGAGCCGTCCGGGTAGACGCCGCTCATGTACATGCCGTTGAGCTGCGCGGAGTTGCCGGCGGTCGCGCGATCCGGGATCACCGGCGCGAGCGCCTGCAGGATCAGGTCGGCGACTCGGTTGATCGGGTTGAAGCGGATCTGGGTGGCGGCCGGGAACCGCGGATTGAAGATCGTTCCCTCGGGCGCGATCACGGTGATCGGACGGAAGCCGCCCGAGTTGGCGGGGATGTACTTCTCGGAGAGGAAGGTGTCGAGCAGCAGCGTGCGGAAGAGGGAGTAGACGCCGACGCAGGTGGAGCCGCCGTAGGGCGTGTTCAGCGCGTTGGGCCGCTGCGGCGGCGATTCGCTCAGATCGACGCTCACCTCCGAGCCGGAGATCACCACCTTCACCCCGATCCGCTCCGGCACATCGCGCGTGACCCCGTCGTCATCGAGCCAGCCCTCCGCGCGGTACTCCCCGTCGGGGATCTTCTCGATCTCGGCCCGCAGCATCCGCTCGGAGTAGTCGATCAGGGCCTCCGAGTAGAGGCGCACCGTCTCCGAGCCGTGCTTCGCCATCAGCTGCTCGAAGCGGCGCACGCCGTGCCTCGCAGCCGCGACCTGGCATTCCAGGTCGCCGATCACCTGCCGCGGGGCGCGGTTGTTGTCGGTGAAGAATCTCCACATGTTCTCATCGCGCTGGCCCTCCCTGACAAGGAAGGTCGCGTTGAAGATCCGCCCCTCTGCATACATGTCGAAGAGGTCGATCGTCCCGCCCGGCTGCGCGCCGCCGATGTCGAGGTGGTGCGCGGTATTGGCCGAGAACGCCACCAGCTCACCCTCCCAGAAGATCGGCGCGATCACCCCGATGTCCAGCGAGTGGCTGGCGCCCAGGTATGGGTGATTGTGCGCGAGCACGTCGCCGGGCCGCAGCTCGATCCCGCGCTCCTCGACCGTCTGCATCATCCCCTTGGTGTAGGCGACCAGCGAGCCGACGTGGAAGGGCGTGTTATCCGACTCGGCGATCTCCTCGTAGCGCGTGTTCAGAAGCGCGCAGCCCATGTCCTCGGACTCGCGGATCAGCACCGAGTAGGAGCTGCGGATCAGCTGGTGGGCCATCTCCTTGGCGATCGAGCCCAGCTCGCCGCCGATTATCTGAAGCAGCACCGGGTCCACGGTCTGCTCGGGCGCCGTGCTCATTGTTGATCCCTCCTGACTCGCAGCGTCCCATCCGGCATCACATCGCCGCTCCATCCCGGTGCGAGCACCAGCGTGGAGTCCATCTCCAACACGATGCACGGACCCTGCAGCGCCGCGCCGGAGCCGAGCGCTGAGCGGTCGTAGCGGGGCACCGTTCGCCGCTCCGGCATGCCGTCGCGCGCGAAGACGACCTCGGCCGAGCCGGAGGGGTCCGGCGCGTGCCTGGCCTGCGCCCCCGCGCTGCCGCTTTGCGCGCTGCCGCTTCCGCTCTCCGCGCTGCTCCCGCCGCTCTCCGCGCTGCCGCTGCCGCTCTCCGCGCTGCCGCCGCTCTCCGCGCTGCTGCCGCCGCTCTCCGCACTCGCCGGCCGCGCCGGGATCTCGCTGATCGCGGTCATCCGCAGCGAGATGATCTCCACCGGGTCGCCCGGGAAGCGGAAGCCGTACTCGTGCTCGTGCTGGCGGTGGAAGCTCTCCTGCATCCGCTCGCGCCAGCCCTCGTCGAGCTCGTCGCAGGATGCCGTCAGCTCGTAGCCCTGGCCGGCATAGCGGCAGGCGGCCTCGCGGCGCATGACCGGCTCCGGCCCCACATGTCCGGCGAACCGTTCCCGCAGCTCCTGCCCCATCTCGGCGAACCGCTGCTCCAACACCTCGCGCTCAGCGCTCTGGAGCATCATGCCGACCGTGCGCA
The DNA here is from genome assembly GCA_027314825.1 of Solirubrobacterales bacterium. Classification (GTDB taxonomy): domain Bacteria; phylum Actinomycetota; class Thermoleophilia; order Solirubrobacterales; family Solirubrobacteraceae; genus Palsa-744. The sequence goes on along the minus strand of DAHVAB010000098.1, from coordinate 2,260 downwards.
CCGCGTCGTACTTCAGGTCGGTGGCCAGCAGGCCCATCGCGGATGTGATCCCCGGGGAGGGCGGGAACAGGATCGTGGGGATCTGCAGCTCCTCGGCGATCTCGCAGGCGTGCAGCGGCCCCGCGCCGCCGAAGGCCACCAGGGCGCACTCGCGCGGATCGTAGCCCCTGCGGATCGAGTGAAGGCGGATCTCACGGACCATGTTGGCGTTGACGATCTGCAGGATCGCGAGCGCCGCCTGCTCGACATTCATGGCGAAGGGCGCGCCGACGGACTCCACCGCCTCGCGGGCCTTCACCGTGCTCAGCTCCATGCGGCCGCCGAGGAAGGTCCCTGGATCGACTCGGCCCAGGACGACATGGGCGTCGGTCACGGTCGGCTCGGTGCCTCCGTGGCCATAGCAGGCCGGGCCGGGCTCGGCGCCCGCGGAGCGGGGGCCGACGTTGAAGGCGCCGCCCGCATCGACCCAGGCCACCGAGCCGCCGCCGGCGCCGATCGCGGTGACGTCGAGCTTCGGGGAGAGAATCGGGTAGCCGCCCATGTAGGAGTCCTGCATGTTCAGCTCCAGCAACCTGCCAGGGATGACCGAGATGTCGGCGGAGGTGCCGCCGATGTCAAGTGTGATCAGGTTCTCGTGGCCGTTCTGGCGGCCGATGTGCCGGCCGGCGATCACGCCCGCCGCGGGGCCGGATAGCAGCACGTTCACGGCCCGCTCGGCGGCCTGCTCGAAGGCGGCGACGCCGCCGTTGGATTGCATGATGTGGATCGGGCAGCGTACGCCCACCTCCCGCCAGCCGGCCTGCAGGCGGTCGAGGTAGCGACGGACCTTCGGCTTGATGAAGGCGTTCGCCGCGGTCGTGGTGAAGCGCTCGAACTCGCGGAACTGGGCGATCACGCGGTGGGAGAGCGATACCTCCGCCTGTGGATGGTGCTCTGCGATCAGCTCGCCGACGCGCAGCTCGTGCCGCGGGTTCAGAAAGGAGAACAGGAAGCAGACCGCGATCGACTCGACCCCGTCCTCGCGCAGCAGTTGGATCGCCTCGACCGCCTCCTGCTCATCGAGAGGCACGGCGACCTCGCCCGGCGGAACGATCCGCTCTCTCACCGGCCGGCGGTGGCGCCGGGCCACCAGCGGCCACTGCTGGAAGGGGATGTCCTGCATCAGCGAGAAGTTGTGCGGTCGCTGGTGGCGGCCGATGTGCAGGATGTCGCGGAAGCCGGCGGTCGTGATGAGCCCGGTCCGGGCGCCGTCGTGCTCCAGCAGGGCGTTGGTGGCCACCGTCGTGCCGTGCAGGACCAGCTCGATCTGAGACGGGCTTATCCCCGCCAGCTCGCAGATCTGCAGCGTGCCCTGAACCGTCGCGGCCGACGGGTCCTCGCTGCTGGTCGGCAGCTTGTGGACGACGACGCCGTCGCGAACGCCGCTCAACATGATGTCGGTGTTGGTGCCGCCGACGTCGACGGCGAGGGCGATCATCGGGACGCACCCCGATCGGAGGCGGCCGGCCGGTCTGGCGTCGCGGCTGCCGCATGCGGCCTCGGGAGAGTCAAGCTCCGCTCGATCGGCACGAAATCAGTATACGCTCTCATTCTTTGCACTCAATGTTTGGGCCTATTCTCATTGATGGGAGAAGGTCGAGGACAGGGGCCGCGCGGAAGGGACCGCAGCCGCTCACGGGTGATGAGCCCGAGGCGTGCGGTGGCCGGACGGCGGCCGGATGAGAGGAGCGGGCATGGCGGATCACGAAATCGACTTCGGGTTGGACGGCCGGGTGGCCGTCGTGACGGGGTCGGCGCAGGGCATAGGCCAGGCGGTCGCAGCGGCGATGGCGCACGCCGGCGCCGAGGTGGCGTTGGTCGATCTGGACGAGGAGCGCCTGCGCCCCACGGCCGCGCTGGTGCAGGCGGCCGGCCGCCGGGCGTTCTGCGTCGCACTCGATGTCGGCGACCGTGACGCGGTCTTCGCCGCCTTCGACCGGATCGTGGGAGAGCTCGGAGGCGTCGATGTGCTCGTCAACTGCGCCGCGGTGATCTGCGAGAACCTCCCCGCCGAGCAGGCCGCCGAGCAGGACATGGACCTGCTCTGGCGAGTCAACGTCAAGGGCACGTTCTTCTGCGCGCAGGCCGCCTCGCGGGAGATGATCGCGCGCGGTCGGGGCAGGATCGTGAACTTCGCCTCCCAGGCGGCGCTGGTGGCGCTGCCCCACCAGTCGGTGTATACCGCCTCCAAGGGGGCGGTCGCCGCGCTGACCCGCAGCCT
>DAHVAB010000097.1 GCA_027314825.1 Solirubrobacterales bacterium | reverse complement strand
CAGCTGCCCGCCGCAGTTGAAGACGCCGATCGTCAGATCCTCCCACTCCACGATCCGCCGCTCGCCTGCCGGCAGCTCTCCTACGGGGCATATGTCGATGATCGGGCTCATCAAATCCTATCGGCTCGCTTGGAATTCATTCTACAAGTCGGTGGCATCGGGCTGGGTTGGCTCCGCCTGGGTTGGCTCCGCCTGGGTTGGCTCCGCCTGGGTTGGCTCCGGCCGGGTTGGCTCCACCTGGGTTGGCTCCACCTGGGTTGGCTCCCAATCAACGGCCCCGCCGAGGCCCGCGCTCTTGATCACCTTCAGGCTGAGCAGCGCGCACTTCATCCGCGTGGCGGAGATGTCGATACCCAGCAGCTCGAGCACGAACCGCCGATCCAGCTTGATCAGATCGTCGAGGCGCATCCCCTTGATCTCATCGGAGACCATCGAGGCGGCCGCCTGGCTGATCGCGCAGCCGTGCCCGGCGAAGCGCACATCGGCGATCCGGCGCTCGGCGTCGAGACGCAGCATCACCTTCAGCTCGTCCCCGCAGAGCGGGTTGTTGTCTTCGAAGACGAGGTCGGGGTCCTCCATCTCGCCCCAGTTGTGAGGCCGCTTGTAGTGCTCGAGGATTTCCTCGCGGTACAGGTCGTCCATCGGATCCTCAGTCCCCGAAGATCTCCCGCACCGTCCGCAGAGCGCCGATCAGGCGGTCGACGTCTGAGCGCGTGTTGTGCACGGCGAAGGAGGCCCGCGCGCTGGCGGCGATCCCGAGATGGCGCATCAGCGGCTGGGCGCAGTGGTGGGAGGCCCGCACGCAGACCCCGTCGCGTCCGAGGATCTCCGCGACGTCATGGGGGTGCACGCCCTCCAGCTCGAAGGAGATGAGCGCGCCCCGGGACTCCGCCTCGCTCGGGCCGTGGATACGGAGCCCCGGCAGCTCGCGCAGGCGCTCGATCGCATACGCGGTCAGGTCCAGCTCGTGGGCGCGGATCGCATCCATGCCGATCTCGCAGACGAAGTCGACGGCCGCGGCCAGCCCGACCGCCTCGACGATCGGCGAGGTGCCGGCCTCGAACTTCCAGGGCAGGTCGGCGAAGGTGGAGGACTGCTCCTCCACACGGCGGATCATGTCGCCGCCGCCGAGGAAGGGCGGCATCGCCTCCAAGAGCTCCCGGCGGCCGTGCAGGACGCCGATCCCGGTCGGCCCGTAGAGCTTGTGGCCTGTCCAGGCATAGAAGTCGGCGCCCAGCTCATCGAGGCGGACCGGCAGCTGCGGCACCGCCTGAGCCCCGTCGATCAGCGTCACGGCGCCGGCCGCGCGGGCGCGCTCGCAGATCTCGGCGACCGGATTGATCGTGCCGAGCACGTTTGAGACGTGAAAGGCGGCGAGAAGGCGAGCCCGCCCGTCGGCGAGGTGCTCATCGAGCTGCTCCAGGGAGATCTGACCCTCCCCGTCGATGTCCAGGTAGCGCAGCTGCGCGCCGACCTCGGCGCAGAGCATCTGCCAGGGCACGATGTTGGAATGGTGCTCGGCGCGGGTCAGCACGATCGCATCGCCGGCACGGACATTGGCCCGGCCCCAGGAGTAGGCGACCAGGTTGATCGCCTCGGTGACGTTCTTGGTGAAGATCGTCTCCGCGTCGGTCGACCCGAGCCAGGCCGCGATCCGCGAGCGCGCCCCCTCGAAGCGATCGGTCGCCTCGACGGCCAGCGGGTAGACGCCGCGATGGATGTTCGCGTAATGGTGGGCGGCCATATCCGCCATCGCGTCGATCACGACACGCGGCTTCTGAGCGCTGGCGGCGCTGTCCAGATAGACGAGCCCGTCGCGCTGGAGCGCGGGGAAGTCGGCGGCCGGGGCGGCGGTGCCGGCGGCGCTCATTCAGGCGCTCGCCGCGACTTCGTCGCGGATCGAGCCGTAGCCGTCGCGCTCCAGACGCTCGACCAGCTCCGGGCCGCCGCTCTTGACGATCCGCCCGTCCATCATGATCGACACCCGCGAGGGCTCGATCAGATGCAGTATCCGCTGGTAGTGGGTGATGATCAGCACGCCCAGATCGCTGCGCTTCGCAACCGTGTTGACCCCGCGCGCCACCGTGTTCAGCGCATCGATGTCAAGCCCCGAGTCGGTCTCGTCGAGCACCGCTATCTCCGGCTGCTGGAGGGCGAGCTGCAGAACCTCCAAGCGCTTCTTCTCGCCGCCGGAGAAGCCGTCGTTGAGGTAGCGCGAGGAGAACTCCCGCGGCACCTCTGTCAGCTCCATCGCCTCTTCGACGAGCTGTCGGAAGTCCTTCAGCGAGATCTCCTCTTCGCCGCGGGCCTGACGGTGAGCGTTCTGGACCATCCGCAGGTAACGGGTGATCGTGACTCCGGGAATCGCCACCGGATACTGGAAGGCCATGAACAGGCCCATCCGCGCGCGCTCATCCGGGGAGGCCTCGGTGATGTCCTGCCCCTTGAAGAGGATCTGCCCCTCGGTGACCTCCAGGCCGGGATGGCCCATGATCGCGTTGGCGAGCGTCGACTTGCCGGACCCGTTCGGCCCCATCAGGGCATGGACCTCGCCCCGGCTGCTCGTCAGGTCGACGCCGCGCAGGATCTGCGTCTCGCCGGCGCGGGCGTGAAGGTTCTTGATCTCCAGGTCGGCCAATGTTCTCCTTCGCGGTTTCGGGGTGGACGATGCTACGCGTTCACACGAGCGTGGGCTCGGAGTGGTGGCCGCCGGAGGCGGCCGCGGGCAGCGGCGGGGGCGAATCGGTGAGTGGCAGCGATGCGCGCTGGGCGAACTCGACGAGCTCCGCGAGCGTGGTGCGGGCGAGCGTCTTCATGACGTCGTCCTGCACCCGCAGCCACAGCAGCCTGGTCGCACAGGTGCGCCCGCCGTCGGCTTCGTGCGAGCAGGAGACCCGCGGGCCGCCATTCTCCTGCTCGCCGACATCTTCGACGAAGCAGCCCATCGGCGCGACGGCTCCCTCCAGCGCGAGCAGCGCCTGATCCATCGAGATCGACGCCGCCCCGCGCGCGAGCCTGTAGCCGCCGTGCGCGCCGCGCGTGCTCTCCACCAGGCCGGCCCGCCGCAGCAGCGCCGCGATCTGCTCCAGGTAGCCGAGCGGCAGCCCGTCCGCGTCGGCGAGAGCCTTCAGCGAGACCGGCTCGCTGCCGGCGTGACGGCCCAGCGCGACGAGCAGACGCACGCCATACTCGGCCTTGGTCGTGAACAGCATGGCCTAATCCTAGCGAGCCGCTAGGAAAAACCCGGCGAGGCGACGATCGACAACAGCAGCTGTGCCGGGCATGATGCCGCCGGTCCAGACGTGCCAGAGCCCGTGTCAGTCCCCAGCGGCCGGGGGGCCGCCTCCCGCCGGATCGCCACGGTTTGGACGCAACCGTCGCCAAAGCCCGCGCCGCGGCCGCATCCACCTCGCCGGCGGCGGCACTGTCGCCCGCACGAGCGCCACCCATTCCGCCAGCGGCATCTCGCCGGAGATCAGCTTGCCGAGCGCGCCGGTGACCGGCGCCGGCACGCCGGCCCGCTGCAGCGTGTGTGCCAGCAGCGGCACCGACTCCAGCGCCTCGACCGCGTGGCCGATCCGGCTCGGGATCTCACCGGCCGGCACACCGGCCGCGAGCAGCTCGCCGGCCCGCCGGTTGCGGCTCTCCTTCGCGAGCGCCGTGGCGACCAGGTCGCCGGTGCCGGCCAGCCCGATCATCGACTCCGGCCGGGCGCCGAGCCGCTCGGCGTAGCGCCACACCTCCGCGAAGATGTGCCCGGCGGCGGCGCCGGCCGCGTTCGGTCCCTGCGCCTCGGTCGCGCCGGTGGCAAGCGCCGCCGCGTTCTTGGCCGCCCCGGCCAGCTCCACGCCGATCGGGTCGTGTGAGACCTCGCAGACGACGCCGGCGCGGGTGAAGACCTGCGCCAGCTCCCGGGCGAGCCCCTCCTCAGTGGAGGCGAGCACCAGTCCGGCGCCGGAGCGGACCATCTCCTGGGCGTGCGCCGGGCCGCCGATGCACGCCAGGCGTCGTCCCGGCAGCGCGGAGCTCAGCGCGATCGTCGGCGGCTCCCCGCGCGGCGGCACCCGGCCCTTGGCGACCGACACGACCGCGGCGCGGCGGCCGAGGCCGCCCGGCTCGATCGTGGAGAGCGCGTTCAGTATCTCCTTGGAGGGGACCGCCAGGAAGAGGTAGTCGGCCCGGCGAAGGCCGGCGGAGGACGGCTCGATCCGCAGCTGGGCGGGCAGCTGCACGCCCGGCAGATAGGCGGCGTTCTCCCGCGTGGTTGCCAGCAGCGCGGCCTGGGCCTCGGTGCGTGACTGCAGGGTGGCGCGCAGGCCGCCCCGGGCGAGCAGCACCGCCAGCGCGGTGCCGAAGGAGCCGGCGCCGATCACTGTCGCGCGGCGCCCGCCGGGTGACGGCAGCGAGCGCGTCCGCGAATGGGTAGGCTCATCGTCTGACATCCTGTGAGCGAGCCTAGCGATCAGCGTATGCAGGGGAGCGGCTCGGGGGCGGCCACGAGTGGGTGGCGCAACTGGGCCGGCGACCAGAGTGCCACGCCCGCCGCGTTCGAGCGGCCGGGCAGCGTGGAGGAGATCGCCTCCGCGGTGCTCCGCGCGGGCGAGCGGGGGATGCGCGTGCGGGTCGCCGGCTCCGGGCACTCCTTCGGCGACGCGGTCTGCACCGACGGGATGCTCATGAGCCTTCAGGCGATGGCCGGGCTGCTGGACGTCGATCGCTCCTCGGGTCTCGTGCGGGTGCAGGCGGGGATCACGATCGGCCGCCTCTGCGCCCTGCTGGCCGAGCACGGGCTGGCGATGGAGAACCTCGGCGACATCGACGTGCAGAGCATCGCGGGCGCCGTCTCCACCGCGACCCATGGCACGGGCGCCCGGCTGCAAAACCTCTCCTCCCAGCTGGCCGAGGTCACGCTCGTGCTCGCCGACGGCTCGGTGATGCGCTGCTCGCCGGAGCGGGACCCGGAGGCGTTCGCGGCCGCGCGGGTCGGGCTGGGCGCGCTCGGGGTGATCGCGGAGGTGAGCCTGCGCTGCGTGCCCGCCTTCACCCTGGAGGGGGTTGACTCCAAGGCGCCGCTGGCGCAGACGCTCGCCTCATTCCAGGAGATGGCGCTCGCGAACGATCACTACGAGTGCTACGCCTTCCCCTACTCGCCGACCGCGCTCACCCGGACCAACAATCGCACCGAGCAGCCGCCGCGACCCCCCGGCAGGCTCTCCGCCTATTTCGACGACGTGCTGATGACCAACCATGCCTTCGGCGCGCTCTGCCGGCTCTCCCGCCGCGCACCGTCGCATATCCCGCGGATCAACCGGCTGGTGACCGCGCTCGCCTCCGGCCGCCGTCGGGTGGACAGCTCGCACCGGATCTTCACGAGCCCCCGGCTGGTCCGCTTCACGGAGATGGAGTACGCCCTCCCCCGCGCGCGCACGGCCGAAGCGGTGCGGCGGGTGATGGAGCTGGTGGAACGGGAGCGGATGGCGGTGCCGTTCCCGATCGAGGTGAGGACGGTGGCGGCCGACGACGCCCTCCTGTCCACCGCGTCCGGGCGTGACAGCGGCTTCGTCGCAGTGCACATGTTCGAAGGGATGCCGTGGCGTGAGTACTTCGAGGCCGTGGAGGCGATCATGGACGAGCTGGACGGCCGGCCCCACTGGGGCAAGCGTCACTTCCAGACGGCGGAGCGGCTGCGCGGGCGCTACCCCGACTGGGATCGCTTCCAGGCGGTCCGAGCGCGCCTGGACCCGCACGGACTGTTCTCCAACGCGTGGACCGACCGCGTCCTCGGGCCGGTACGGGCGCCGAGCGGCGCCGGCGCGGCGGGCGGATGAACGGTACCGGGCGCATGTACGGCCCCTGCCGCATGAACGGTTCCGGCCGCATGAACGGCTGCGACCGATGGACGGCTCCGGCACGATGAGTCGCCCCGGCACGATGAGCCACCCGGCCCATGTCGGCAGATCCGAGGATCCGAGGCTGGCTCGCCTGGAACGCGCGACGGCCGATCTGGTGCCTCCCTTCGCCGCGGTCGACCTGGACGCGCTGCGCGCCAATGCGGCGGAGATGGAACGGCTGGCGGCCGGCAAGCCGATCCGGCTGGCGAGCAAGTCGGTGCGCTGCCGCGGCCTGCAGGAAGAAGTGCTGGAGCGCGACGGATTCGCCGGCACGCTCGCCTTCACCCTGCCGGAGGCGCTGTGGCTGGCCGAGCGGGGCCTGCAGGACATCGTGGTGGCCTATCCGAGCGCCGACGCCGGCGCGCTCGCGGCGCTGGCACGGCTGGCGGCCGAGCGGCCACAGGCGCGCGTGAGCGTGATGGTCGACTGCGTCGAGCACCTGGAGATGATCGAGGCGGCCGGGGCGCGAGCCGACGCGCCGGTCCGGGTCTGCCTCGATCTCGACGCCGGCTGGCGGGCCGTGGGCGGGCGCGTGCAGGTGGGCGCCAAGCGCTCGCCTCTGCGCACCCCCGCGCAGGCGCGCGCGCTGGCGGAGGCGATCGTCCGCCGCGACGGGCTGAGGCTCGTCGGGATGATGGCCTACGAGGCTCAGATCGCGGGGGTCGGCGACGCCCCGATCGGCAGGCCGCTGCGGGGGCTTGCGATCCGCGCGATGCAGGCGCTCTCGGCCGCCGAGCTGGCCAAGCGGCGCGCCGCGGCGGTCGCGGCGGTCAGGGAGGCCGCCCCGCGGGAGCTGGGCAACGGCGGCGGCACCGGCAGCCTCGCGCGGACCGCGGCCGAGCCGGCCGTCACCGAGATCGGGGCCGGCTCGGGGCTCTACGGCCCGCTGCTCTTCGACTCCTACCGCGCCTTCAAGCCGCGGCCGGCCGCGTTCTTCGCGCTGCCGGTCGTGCGCCGACCCTCCCCCGCGGTCGCGACCGTGCTGGGCGGCGGATACCTGGCCTCCGGCCCGGGCGATGCCGCGCGGCTGCCGCGCCCGTTCCTGCCAGCCGGCCTGCGCCTGGACTCGATGGAGGGCGCGGGCGAGGTGCAGAGCCCGCTGCTCGGCGCGCGGGCGGGCACGCTCGCGATCGGCGAGCGAGTCTGGTTTCGCCACGCGAAGGCAGGCGAGCTGTGCGAGCGCTTCCCGGCGCTCTACGCGATCGAAGGCGATCGGGTGGTGGCGGAGCTTGCGACCTATCGCGGCGAGGGGCGCTGCTTCCTGTAGGGCGGGGCCACCGGTCGTGCCTCCGGGCGGGTCGGGCGCAGACGGCGGGACGGTGGCAGCCGCCGGTCGGGCCTCCGGGCGGGTCGGGCGCAGACGGCAGTACGGTGGCAGCCGCCGGTAGTGCGTCCGGGCTGGACGGCGGTACGGTGGCGGCCGCCGCCTCAGACGATCTCGGCGAGCCTCGCCCCGGCCCGGCGCAACGCCTGCGGCGAGCGCGCCTGCATCACGACCTGCAGGTCGAGGATCCGCGCATCGAAGAGATCGAGGTCGTCGTGTCGCGTGATCGCGTAGCAGGGCACACCCGCCTGGCGTGCGCGCGTGGCCGCCTCGAAGGCGAGGCTGCCGAGCAGGGTCTGCTCGTCGAGACGCTCGGCGAGGATCACGAGCGCGCGCGCCGCCCTCATCCTGCGGTCGAGCTCGAGCTCCGCCAGCGCGGCGCCGGGGTCCGCCCGCCTCTCGCCTGCGTCTGCTGCCGGCGGCGGACAGGCGAGCTCTGGCGTGGGCAGCCCTCCCTCCAGCAGGCCTTCGCCGACCGCGGCTGCGTCACTGCGCGATGTCAGCACCAGCAGCAGGACCGTCCAGGTGACACCGGCCCGCGAGCGAGCCGGACGGCCGCGATCGGGCGATGGCATCGTGTGCGCCCGCGCGCTCATGGCCGCCCATCATGCCATCCGGCCGCCGCCCGGAGGCTGCCCGCGGGCGCCGAGCGGCTGATATGGACGTTGGTTTGTCAAGTGTGCAGCACCGGATGCCCGCGGCTGGGCGGGCATCCTGGTCGGTCAAGGGGGCGGCGGGCCTGGCGGGTGCGCGACGCGCGGTCAGGCTGATATGCGCGGGTTGGGTACCGCAGGACCGGGTTTCGTCGTGAGAGCCCGCTGTCTAGGATCGAGCGTGGTCCCGGGTGGGGCTGCTCATAGCCACATCGCGGGTGCTCTCGCGCGTGGTGGCCAGGTTGTTCCCGCCGCCTCCTTGACCGACGTGGTGCTTGAGCGCTCAGTCGGCGTTGG
>DAHVAB010000096.1:248-8194 GCA_027314825.1 Solirubrobacterales bacterium | reverse complement strand
TTCCCGGTGGGGGTGCGCCCGCCGGCCACGCTGCTGGCGGCCCCTGGGGCGGCGGGTAAGGCGCAGAGGCTGGGGGCGGCAGAGGAGCTGGAACCGGAGGAGGGCCCATAGGTGGAGGAGATCGCGGCGGCGGCAGACGTATCGCCCAGGACCTTCTTCAACTACTTCGCCACCAAGGAGGACGCGATCAGCGGCCTCGACCGCTCGCTGCAGGCGGAGCTGGCGCAGCGGCTGCTGAGCCGGCCGCCCGAGGAGCCGGCGCCGGTCGCCCTGCGGGCGGCGTTGCTGGAGGTGCTGCCCGGGCTGGACATCGACCATCGCGGGCTGCTGCAGCGCCTCAGCGTCACGCGCTCCGACCCGCACCTGCTGGCGCACCACGTCTCTTGCTGGGAGGAGGCCGAGCGGGGGCTGGTCGCGGCGTTGGCGCAGCGGCGGCGCGGAGCCGGCGCGGGCGCCGGGCCGGGCGCCGGACCGGGTGCCGGACCGGGTGCCGGGGCCGGCACGGCCGGCGAGAGCTACGCCGCACTGGTCGTGGCGACCACGCTCTCGGCCGCGCGGGTGGCGCTGATGTCCTGGTGTGAGCACGAGGGACGCCTGCCGCTGGTCGAGGTGCTCGCCGGCCACCTGGACATCCTCGCCGCCGGCCTGGCCGAGCCGGCGCAGGAGGCGGCGCGGTGAGCGATCGCGCCGCCCAGCCCGAGACGGGCGATCCCGCCCTCCAGGCGCCGGTGAGCGATCGCGCCCCCCAGCCCGCGATCGACGATCTCGGACCGTCCGCCGTGGAGGGCCTCGGCCGCCGCCGCGTGATCGCGATCGTCGCCTCGCTGCTGCTCGGAATGCTGCTGGCCGCGCTCGATCAGACGATCGTGGCCACCGCGTTGCCAACGATCGTCGGCGATCTCGGCGGAGCGTCGCACATCGCCTGGATCGTGACCGCATACCTGCTCGCCTCGACGGTTTCGACGCCGCTGTGGGGAAAGCTCGGCGACCTCTATGGACGTAAGGGCTTCTTCCAGGCGGCGATCGCGATCTTCCTCGCCGGCTCGGCGCTCTCCGGGATCAGCCAGTCGCTGTTGATGCTGATCGTCTTCCGCGCGATCCAGGGCCTCGGCGCAGGCGGGCTGATCGTCGGCGCGCAGGCGATCATCGGCGATGTGGTCCCGCCCCGGGAGCGCGGGAAGTACCAGGGCCTCTTCGGCGCCGTGTTCGCGGTGGCGACGGTGGTCGGCCCGCTGCTGGGAGGGTTTCTGACACAGCACGCCAGCTGGCGCTGGGTGAATTACATCAATCTCCCGCTCGGCGCGATAGCACTCGCGGTCACGGCGGCGGTCCTGCCCGGCAACCTGAACAGGGTTCGCCACGTGATCGACTACGCCGGCACGATCCTGCTCACGCTCGGCGCGAGCTCGCTCGTGCTGGTCGCGAGCCTCGGTGGGACCACGTATCCGTGGGCCTCGGCGCCGATCATCATCCTCGGCGCCGCGGGCGTCGTGCTGCTCGCGGCCTGGGCGGTCGTGGAGCGGCGTGCAGCCGAGCCGATCCTGCCGTTGAAGCTGTTCGCCAACAAGGTCTTTGCCGCCTCCAGCGCGATCGGCTTCGTCGTCGGCTTCGCCCTGTTCGGAGCCACCACGTTCCTTCCGGTCTTCCTGCAGGTCGCCAAGGGCGCCGACCCGACGACGTCAGGGCTGCAGCTGCTGCCGATGATGGGCGGGCTGCTGGCCAGCTCGATCGGCTCGGGCTTCCTGATCTCCCGCTGGGGCCGCTACAAGGTGTTTCCGGTCGCGGGCACCGCCGTGATGAGCCTCGGGCTGTACCTGCTCTCGACCGTGGGGACGGGCACTCCCGACGCGGTGATGTACCTGTACATGGCGGTGCTGGGGGTCGGCCTCGGCGGGGTGATGCAGGTGCTGGTGATAGCCGTGCAGAACGCGGTCGCCCACCGCGATCTCGGCGTGGCGACCGCCGGCGCGACGTTCTTCCGCTCGATCGGCGGCTCGTTCGGGACCGCGATCTTCGGCGCGATCTTCGCCAACGTGCTGGTCGGGCGGCTGGTGAGCGCGCTGCGCGGGCTGCCGGTGCCGAAGGGGCTGGGCGCGAGCGTCGATCCCGGAGCGCTCGCTCACCTGCCGCCCGCCGTGCAGCACGGCGTGGCGGCCGCCTACTCCTCGACGATCGACACAGTCTTCCTGGTCGCGGTTCCCGTCGGCATTCTCGCGTTCGCACTCACCTGGCTGCTACCCGAGATTCACCTGCGCCAGAGCATCGGCGCGCAGGACGGCGAGACCGGGGAGACTGAGGGTGCGATGACCCCGCCCGATGACGCCACCGAGCCGATCGTTCGCCGTGTCGCGGAGGGGGAGTCTGTTGGAGGAGAGCCGGCGGAGCCGGCCGCGGAGTCACCTACGGAGTCGCCCGCAGCCTCGGATGCGCAGCCCACGGTCGTGGCACCGGCGCAGCCGCCCACCGGGGCGCTCGCGGGACCGCGCCGATGAGCCGCATCTTCGCAGCGCTCGCGCGCTTCTCGGTCCGCTACCGCTACCCGGTCGTGGCGCTCTGGATCGCGGCGGTGGTGGTCAGCTCAGCCGCACTGCCGAGCCTCTCCAGCGAGATCAACAACGACAACAGTCAGTTCCTGCCGGCCAGCACGCCGAGCTCGAGGGCGGCCGCGCTCGGGGCGCCGATCCTCGGCAGCGAAGGCCACAGCACCGAGGTGGTGATCGTCGCCGCGCGCGAAGGCGGGAAGCTGACCGCGGCGGATCAGGCGGCGATCGGCCGGGCCGCGGCAGGGGCCCGCAATGTGGAAAAGGTGGAATCGGTCCGCGTGGCCGGCCTCTCGCCCGATGGCCAGGCCGCTCAGATCACAGTGCGCGCCGCCCTGCCACGGACCGACGTGAGAGCTCAGAAGCCGCTCGTGGAAAGCCTGCAGGGCGCGCTGGCCAGGGCCAACGCTCCGCCCGGCCTGAAGCTGCGCCTGGCCGGCGCGGTGGCCACGAACGTGGCGAATCAGGCCTCCTCGCAGAAGACCGGCAAGCAGACGCAGATGTACTCGTTCATCTTCATCATCGTCCTGCTGCTTCTGATCTTCCGCTCGCTGCGGGCCCCGCTGATCACGCTGCTGCCGGCGGGGCTCTCGCTGCTGGTCTCGATGCGGCTGATCGGCGAGCTGGGCGCGCACGGACTGAAGATCTCGGAGATCACCGATCTTCTGCTGATCATCCTGATCCTCGGCGCCGGCACCGACTACGGGCTGTTCCTGGTGTTTCGCACCCGCGAGGAGATGCGCCACGGCCGCGATGCACGTGCCGCAGTGGAACATGCGCTCAGGAGGGTGGGCGAGTCGATCGCCGCGTCGGCCGGGACTGTGATCCTGGCGCTGCTGACGCTGCTGCTCGCGAGCTTCGGGATCTATCGCGACCTCGGCGTGCCGCTCGCGATAGGGGTGGCGATGATGCTGCTGGCCGGGCTGACCCTGCTCCCCGCGCTGCTCGCGATATTCGGCCGGGCCGCGTTCTGGCCGACCCGCGTGAAGCAGGGCGCCCCTCAGACCGGGGCATGGGGCCGTATCGCCGGGCGGCTCGTGGCCCGACCGCGGGTCACGCTGGTGGTGGGCGTGGTGCTGTTCGGGGGCCTGGCCGTCGCCGCCCTCGGGTATCACGCGAGCGGCTTCGGCGGCGCCGCCAACGCGCCGAAGGGCACGAGCTCCGCGGAAGGCAATGCGCTGATCGCACGCCACTTCCCGAAATCGAGCTCCAACCCGGCCAACCTGATCTTCCGCTGGAGCACTCCGGTGTATGAGCGACCGCAGCAGGTGGCCGCCGCCCAGGCCGCGCTCGCCTCCTCTGAGCGCTTCAGATCGATCCAGGGCCCCCTGGAGGCGAACGGCACGAGGCTCACCCCGGCCGAGTATGCCCGGTTGCATGCCCGGCTCGGCGAGCCGTCCAAGCTGCCGGTCACGCCGCCGGCGGGGGTGGGCGTGCCGATCCCGCAGTACAACGCCTACCGCGCCAGCGCCTCGTTCGTCGGGGCCGGCGGGCATGTGATCCAGTTCGAGGCCTCGCTGCGGGCCGGACCTCAGCAGAGCACCGCCGCGATGAACGCCACGCCGGCGATCCGTGCCGCCGTCAGTCGGGCCGCCGAGCGCTCGGGCGCGAACGCCTCAGGCGTGGCCGGCGAGGCGGCGGCGCTGTATGACGTCAGCGCCACCTCGAACTCCGACATCCTCAACATCGTGCCGGTCGCGATACTCGCGATCGCGATCCTGCTCGCACTCGTGCTCAGAAGCCTGGTGGCACCGCTGTATCTGATTCTCAGCGTCGCCTTCTCCTATCTGGCCGCGCTGGGGGTGGCGACGCTCGTCTTCGTCGACATCGTCGGCGAACCTGGGCTCACGTTCATATTGCCGTTCCTGATGTTCATTTTCCTGCTCGCGCTCGGGGAGGACTACAACATCCTCGTGATGACGAGGATCCGGGAGGAGGCGCGCGTCAGGCCGCTCAAGGACGCGGTGATACACGCCGTCGGTCGCACCGGCACGACGGTCACATCGGCCGGACTGGTGCTGGCCGGCACCTTCGGCGTGCTGGCGATCGCGGCGGGCTCCAGCGCGTCCGGCAGCCAGGTCCGCGAGGTCGGCTTCGGCCTTGCGATCGGAATCCTGATGGACACCTTCGTGGTGCGCACGCTGCTGGTCCCCGCGACCGTGGCGCTGCTGGGACGCTGGAACTGGTGGCCGGCCGGACTCGGCCACGGCGCCCGTGCCGACGCGGATGCTGCGCCCGAACCGGTCGGGGTGCGCGACTGAGCCGCGCGCGCGGCGGGGCTGCCTGCGCGACTGCCGCCGGACGATCCGTAATCGGCCTCGCGGGCCCGCGGTGTCTGTGCGGATGCGCCGGCCGCTGCCGGCCGCGATGCTGGGAGCGTGATCGACGTGGCAGTCACCACGCGGGGCGCCGTCTCCGCGGCCGAGCGCCGAAGCGCCGGCGAGCGCATCGGAGCGCTGGATAGCGCCGTCCCCGACCCGATCCTGGCAGCGCGGGTGACCCTGCGGGGCGAGCGCAATCCGAGCCTGGAGCGGCCCGCGCACGCCGAGGGCGAGCTGGACGTCAACGGGCGCGTGATCCGGGCCGGCGTGGCGGCGCCGACGATGACCCAGGCGATCTCCGAGCTCGCCGCCGTGCTGGAGCGGCGCCTGCGAGACTTCGGCGAGCGCCGCGAGCGTCTCCAACGGATGAGCTCGCAGCCGCAGGCCGGGGAGTGGCGGCACGGAATGCTGTCATCAGACTGACATTCAGGCCGCCTGCGCGCCCGGATGCGTCACAAGTCGCCGGCAAGTGGACATTAAGCATATGAGTGAGGGCGCACGCAGCGATCACGTCAGAAGCACCGGAGGGCGCCGTCGCGGCCGGCGAGGCTGCGGTGCGTACGGGGATTACCGCGGATCCGGATCTCCCCGCGGCGCACTCGCGGGCACGGGCGGCCTGCGCGGAGCTGAGGATCCTCTCGCTCAGCTGCCCGCGCTGCGCGCTGGAGATGAAGGCCAGAGCCCGCTGGCTGGCGGTCGAGTACTGCCCGCGATGCATCGCTCGTTCGCATGTCGCCGTGCGCCTACGCGAGCACTGAGCCCGCCGCGGCCGCCCGCCGCCTTCTGGCCGCCGTGCGCGGCGAGCGGCCCGTCCGCCCCACCACTACCGCCGTGCGCGGCGAGCGGCCCGCCGCTCTCACTCGCTCAGGAGTGCGCCTGCGGATGGTGCATGTGGTGCGCTCCGCGCGCGCCGGCCCTGCCGATCGCACGCCCGGCAAGGCCGAGCGCGACCAGGAGGTTCCAGGCGGCGAAGACGACGAGCCCGAAGCCGGCCGCGGCGATGGCGCCGAGCGTCACCGGCCCGAGAGCGACGGCGACCACGAGCACCACCGGCACGATCAGCGCCGTGGCGATGATTGCTACGAACACCTTCATGGTGCACCTCGATTCCTGCGGGACCCCGCCGTTGGACGGGTGTGACCCAAACGTTAGGCGGCGGGCGCCCGTCGGCGATCCGTGGCTCTGCGCGCCCCGCCTGCGCAGGAGTACGACCCGCCCCTGCACGCTCGAAGCAGCCTGCGACTACGGGGCCGGCACCTGCTGGGTTATGCAGTGGATGTTGCCGCCGCCGAGCAGGATCTCCCGGGCGGGAACCCCGAGAACCTCGCGATCGGGGAAGCAGCCCCGCAGGATCTCCGCGGCGCGGGCGTCGTGGCGCTCGTCCAGCAGCGGGAAGACGATTCGCCGGGTGCCGAGGTAGAAGTTGACATAGGAGGCGGCGAGCCGGTCGCCGGCCCGGCGCGGCAGCGTGCCGGCCACCTGGTCGACGCCGTCCGCCTCCTGCGCAGTGATCGTGAGGGGACCCGGCGAGGGAAGCGTGATGACCTCCAGCCGGCGCCCGCGCGCGTCGGTGGCGGCCCGCAGCCTCGCCAGCGCGTCCTCGGAGATCTCGTGCTGGGGGTCGCCGCGGTCCTCGGCGTAGGTGAGGAGCACCACGCCCGGCCGGGCGAAGCAGGCGAGGTTGTCGACATGGCCGGAGGTCTCGTCGAGGTGGACGCCCCGGCCGAGCCAGATCACCTTCTCGGCTCCCAGGTAGTCATGGAGCGCACCCTCGATCTGCTCTCGGGAGAGCTTCGGGTTGCGGTTCTCGTTGAGAAGGCACTCTTCGGTCGCGATCAGGGTGCCCTGCCCGTCCACATGGATCGAGCCGCCCTCGAGCACGATCGGCGCCCGGTAGCGCGCGGCCCCTTCTATCTCCAGAACCTTCGCGGCGACGCGGTCGTCGCGGTCCCAGGGGAAGTAGAGGCCGCCGTTCAGGCCGCCCCACGCATTGAAGCGCCAGTCGATTCCGCGCCTGCCGCCGGCGTCGTCGATCACGAACGTCGGACCCATGTCCCTGATCCAGGCGTCGTCGGTGGAGATCTCGACCACCCGGATCGAAGGGGAGAGGACCGAGCGGCAGTGCTCGAACTGACGGTCTGAGACGGCGACGGTGACCGGCTCGCCGGAGGCCGAGATCGCCTCCGCCACGGCTGCGTAGGCGGCCTGTGCGGGCTTGGCGCCCAGCCGCCAGTTGTCGGTGCGCTCCGGCCAGGCGATCCAGCAGCCGGAGTGCGCCTCGAACTCGCCGGGCATGCGGTAGCCGTCGGCCGCCGGGGTGGATGTGAGGGTGTCGCTCATCTCTGTGCGGACATTCGCGGACTGGCGGCGGTCACGTCGGGTGTGAGCGTCGCGCTCATCTGCCTCGGCCTCGGCGCCGCTCAGCGTCCGGGCGGCGTGGCGGGACGGCCGCCGTGCGTGCTCGGGCGGCGCAGCTGCAGCCGGTGCCCGCGCGGATGCGGCTTGTGCGGGTGGAAGATCCACCAGATGATCAGCTCACCCACCGCCAGCGCCGCGACCACGACGCCGAGCAGCGGGCCGGTGTATGACCATTCGGCGGGAGCGGATGGGATCTCCGGCCAGACGAACAGCAGGATGCCGCCGGCGACGATCAGGGTGGGAACGCCGACGAGCAGTGCCAGGCCGATGTTGCCGCCCGGCACCCGGAACGGGCGGGGACGGTCCGGGTCCTTGCGCCTGAGCGCGATCAGAGCCGGGAACATCAGCAGGTAGGGCATCAGGAAGATCACCGAGGATGCGGCGAAGATCGCGAAGAAGAGCGAGCTCTGCGTGTTGATGAAGAGTGCGCTCACGACCAGCACGACGGTCGAGATCACTCCTGTGATCAGGAACGCGGCCACCGGCGTCCGGCGCACCGGGTGCTCGCGGCCCAGGATCCGTGGAAGCTCGCCTTCGGAGGCCGCCTCCGCCGCGGCGCGATTGGCGCCCATCGTCCAGGTCGTCATGTTGGTGAAGAAGGTGTAGAGCGCGGCGATGCCGAGCGCATAGACGATGCCCTTGCCCACGCCCGTCTTGCCGAAGATCG
>DAHVAB010000096.1:0-238 GCA_027314825.1 Solirubrobacterales bacterium | reverse complement strand
CTGCAGTTTGGAGAGCGAGAGCGCGAGCAGGATGCCGACGGTGGCGAGCATGTAGAAGAAGGTGATCGCGACGCCCGAGGTGAGCAGCGCGCGCGGGATCTGCTTCTGCGGGCTCTTCAGCTCGCCGCCCATGCTGGAGACGAGCTCGAAGCCGATCATCAGGTAGACGATCACCGGCAGGAACTCCTTCGCCACTTTGAATGAGGGGACGAACGAGCTCGCGTCGATCGTGTTGGCG
>DAHVAB010000095.1:303-8211 GCA_027314825.1 Solirubrobacterales bacterium | reverse complement strand
GGAGGGCCTCATGCCCGCGCACGATTGCGCGCCGAGGCGCGCGAGCGCGGCGAGCGCCTGCCTGCGGGCGATGTCGCCCGGCACGCCGCAGACCAGCTGCCCGGTCATCAGCTGGTCGAGCACGAGCTCGCCGTCGATCGCGCGAAAGCGCTTGCGGGCCATCCGCACGCCGTCGCGGACGCTGCCCGCTCCGCCCGCCTCCGGGTGGCTGACGCGCACGCTTCCCTCGTCGGGCGCCTGCAGGCCCGCCGCGATCCGCAGCAGCGTCGAGCGTCCGGAGTGGCGGCGGCCGAAGATGCCGACCAGCTCGCCCGGCTCGATCTGAAGGCGCACGTCGCGCAGCACCCACCGCTGCCCCGGCCCGTCGCTGCGCTTGCCGACCCCGATCAGCTCCAGCACGCTCATCGCTTGCCCGCCTGCAGCTTCTCCAGCTCCTCCCGGGCGAGCTCGATCCACGGCAGGCGGCCTTCCATGCACAGGCGGCGGTCCTCGGCGACGATCCGCTCGGCGGCCGTTCTGCGCGCGTCGGAGCCGGTGCTGCCCGCCCGTGCGCCCTGCCCGATCCGCTGCAGGCAGTGCTGTTCGTAGTCGTCGAGGATCTTCAGCGCCAGCTCGGGCGTGCCGGTGAGCATGCTGAGCGCGCGCGAGAAGAGCGGCGAGCCGCGCCGGCCCTGCTGGGAGACCCATTCCGCGTAGGCGGCCAGTCCCTCAGGTCGTGCGCGGTAGCGCACCTTCGGCTGCCTGCGGGTGCCGGGCTCCCCGCCGATTTCCTCGATCAAGCCCCGGGAGGTCAGCCCGTCGAGCGCGGTGTAGACGTGGGATTCGGAGCCGAGCAGCAGCATCTCGCCGTAGGCCCGTTCCAGCCGTTGCGCCAAACGGTAGCCGTAGTCCTCCGACTCGATCAGCAGTCCGAGGAGCGCCCAGTTGACCGGTGAGGTCATCCGCCGGCTGCTCTCCACCCCGGCCTGCTGGCGTGCCCTGCGCTGCTCTGCCACAGCCCACCTCCCTCTCGCAGCCGCAGGCTCCGATCCGAGCCCGCGCGTCGATGCTACAAGCTTTGAGAGGTGGGCGCGAAACGATTGCTACAAGGTTTGGGGTTTCAAAGCTTGGGGTGCGAGCGAGAGGAAGAGGCGCCGGCGCGGCCGGGCTCGCGCTGTCCGGACACGTGGCGTACAATTCTGTGGGATGGCAGTCAACGCGCAGATCAAGAGCCGGCGGATCGACATTCGGATCACCGAGCAGGAACGCGATCTCGAGCAGGCCGCGGCGAGCGCGAACGGCGAGACCCTGAGTGAGTTCGTGCGCCGCGTGGCGCTTCGCGAGGCGGAGCGCACGCTCAGCGAGCGCACCCGCTACCTCGTGGACGACGAGTCCGCACAGCGCTTCCTCGCCGCCCTGGAGCACTCGCCGGCCGCCGTTGAGCGGGGCTTGCGCCGGCTCACGGCGACGCCGAGCGTCCTGCCCGGAGCGTGATATAGCTCACAGCGAGCACCAGGGCGTTGGCCTGGGGCGAAGCCTGCTGCTCGATGCACTGCAGCGCATCCTCAAAGCATCAGAGGAGCTCGCCGTCCGTGCGGTCACCGTGCAGGCGCTGGGCGAGGGTGCCGCGTCCTTCTACCGCCACTACGGATTTCAGCCGACCGAGCTTGCCCCGAGCACGCTCATGGTGCCCCTGCACGCGATACGAAAGGTCCTCCTGTCGCCCGGGCCGTATGGCAGCAGCGGTGGCACCATATCCGAGTGACCAAGACCACCGTATACCTGCCGGAGGAGCTGAAGAAGGCTCTCGCGCGCATCTCCGCACGCACCGGAAGGTCCGAGGCCGATCTCATTCGCGAGGGGATCGCACGGCTGATCGACTCCACCGTCTGGCCCGCTCCGCGGGGGGCGCTGTTCGCGAGCGGCGAGGGCTCTCTCGCGGAGAACGCCGAGGCGGCGCTCGCCGGCTTCGGAAGCCGCTGAGCGGTGCTCATCTGCGCCACCAGCTCTCCCGCGCGCCTCAGCCATTGCGGCGGGAGCTCGAGCACGGCGAAGGCGCTGCAGCGTGATCTCGTCTCGCCCGCAATTGTGCGCAGGCGCGTGTGTGCCGCGCGGGAGGACCGCCTCAGCAGCCGGTCGCCGCGTTCAGCGCACGGCAGACCTCGGCCATCTTCGGAGGGCCGAGGGTCGCGATGTGCTCGATCAGCAAGCCCTTGTCCGCCGCGTCGATCTGATCGGCATTCAGGACGCAGGTCGTGGGCATGCCGTCCTCGCGGCCGAGTTCGACCTCGGTGGGCAGACCGCGGATCGTGGTGGTCGCGAGTACGACGAACACCTCGTTCAGACGGGCGATGGCCTCATCGCGAGTCAGGACCAAGGCCGGCCTGCGCTTGAGTCCCGGGTGCTCATACCACCAAATATCGCCTCGCCTCACTGTGCGCTCTCGCGTTCCGCGCGAGCGAAGGCTTCGTCGATCGTCTCGCCGTGCTCGGCGATCTCCTCACGGTCGAGGCGGCCCAGTTTTCGGGGTGATGACGCACGCCGCAGGGCGGACAGGTTGCCCCACTCGTCGATGATGTCCCCGGGCCGACTCCCCCCCTCGCGCCTGGAGACCGCGTACTCGAACATCTCGGCGGCCTCCCCCTCGCTCAGCTCGTCCACAAGCTTGTGCAGGCGCTCCTTCGTCGTCATGCGTCGATTCTACCGCCGGCCGGCGAGCGGCACCTGGGCGCGCAGAAAGGTGAGCTCATCGGCGTCGGCCCGGGAGGACGACCTGCGTTCGCTCAGACGAACCGCGGTCAGGCGAACTCCGCCTGAGCGTCACATCGGCCTGCTCTGCTGCCACGGGACTCATGATCGCGGCTCCGGCTGACACGGCCGTCGATCGTCCCGATCGCAACTGTGCCTCACCGCTCAGAGCGACCCGCTGCTGGACATCAGGGAAGCAGCCTGAGCGCCTCGTCGTATAATGGGCTATGCCCACTCACCCATCTGCCCACCGGGAGGAGCTGCCGCATGTCCGCGCTGAAGACCATCGATGACAGGGGTCGCCTGAGCATCGGGCGAGAGTACGCCGGACGGATCGTGCAGGTGGAGGCGGATGGGGATGCGATCGTCGTAAGGCTCTGTCGAGTGGTGCCAGAGCGCGAGGCGTGGCTCTGGGAGAGCGAGAGCGCGAAGGAGATGGTCGATCGCGGTCTGCAGCAGGCGCGCGAGCATCGGCTGGGTGACGGGCCGGATCTCGCAGCGGCGTTCGCATTCGCGGAGAGCTTGCCCGAGCAGGAATGAGCTTCCAGCTGCGCTGGACCGCGCAGGCCACGAGCACCTTCGAAGAGCTCCAGAGGGCCGCCGAGCGGGCGGCCCGGACGCGCGCGACGGCAGGCCGGCGGCCAGGCTCGGGCAAGACGAAGTCCTCCAGGCAGGAGGGGCTCTTCAAGCAGGTCGCCAAGGCGATCGCGCAGCTCGCCGAGGCTCCCCGCCATCCGAGCCTCAGCACCCACGAGTACAGCTCACTGCAGCACCCCTTCGACGCCAAGGCCAAGGTCTTCGAGGCCTACGCCCAGAACCGGACCCCCGGCGCCTACCGCGTCTTCTGGTGCTACGGGCCCGCCAAGGACGAGATCACCGTCATCGCGATCACCCCACACCCCTGATCGAGCCTGGGGGTGCCGCGACCGGCCTCCTGGATGACGGCCTCGTCGAACACGTCGCCAATCGTGGCCGCACGCCGGCCCCACCCGCCCCTCGGCGGCACGGCAGAGCCCGCCGTCTTCTACAAGCCTTCAAACCCCGCAGCTCGCGAGCGGCGAGCAGCGGCGGCTGGCGCGCGTCACCGCGATCCGGTGGGCGGCGGCACGTTCAGGTCGCGGCATATCTTCACCGCCAAGCGCCACTGGATCTCGCGATGACGTGGCAGCGCGGTTCGGGGTCTGCCTGCCGGCGCTGCCCACCAGGAGTGCTCGGCGCCCTCTCGCTCGAGGCGGCAGCCGTGACCGCGCAGGTGGCGTTCGAGGTCGCGCCGCTTCACGCTGCGACGCTGAGGCGCACAGGCTCCGTCTCGGCATCGGCCGGGATCTCCGGTGGCTGGCCGGCGCGCTGCTCCTCCAGGTAGAAGCGCAGCCAGTCGCTCAACGCGGAGAGGACCATGGCACGGGCCTCCTCGTGGGTGCGACCCTGGCTGTGCACGCCGGGAATCTCGGCGATCGAGCTGACGATCCAGCCGTCCTCACCGGGCTCATAGAGGATCGTCAGATCAAGCGACTGAGGCATACCGATCAGGCCAGCTCTCGGCGAGTCGTCATGCGTCGATTCTACCGCCGGCCGGCGAGCGGCACCTCGGCGCGCAGAAAGGTGAGCTCATCGGCGTCGGCCCGGGAGGACGACCTGCGTTCGCTCAGGCGAACTCCCGGCACGATGAGCGGCTCACGGCAGTCCCGGATGAGCCTCTCGCATGGCTCGTGGTCGGGATCGCTCCGGTCGATGGCCGCCAGCGGCGGCCCCGTGTCGATGATCAGCGCCACGCGTCGGGCTCGTAGGCCCGTGCGCGTGCGCCGCCGCCGGAATCGAGGACTCCGATGCAGGACGGGCGCTGGCGGGTCGCGCCGGGCTCGGCGATCCAGATGCTCTGGATTCCGAGCGTCTGGCAGAGCGCGTCGAAGTGGCGGTCGTAGTGCAGGACGCCGATGCCGCGCTCAGCGGCGGCTGCGGCGATCAGGTAGTCCGCGGCGGGGATGCGCCGCCTTGCGCGCAGATCGCGCGAGGCGCCGATGGCGGCGCTGCCGGCGGCCCTCCTCACGGGAGCCTGGGGGAGAGCCGCCAGCGCAGCCTCGAGCTCGCCGAATGCCACCTCGTCACGGGCGGCCGCGAGCAGCTCGAGGGCGACCACGGGGCAGACCGCGAGCAGTCCGGCGTCGCGCGTGGCGGCCCAGCGGGGCAGGACGGCTGGGTTCGTGCGGCGGATCCACGCCGAGGTGTCGAACACCAGGGGTGTCCCGGTGCCGTACGGCTCAGCGTTCGGCATGCAGCCGCTGGGAGACCGAGAAGTCGAAGCGGTCGTCCTCGCCCGAGTCGAGCCGGCGCAGGAACTCGATCGCCTGCTCCCGCGCAAGCGCTTCCTCGTGGATCGCCTCGGCGCCGCGCACCGCGAGGTCGCGCACCGCGCGCGAGCGCGTCTTCGACCCCGCGAACTCAGCGAGGGCAGCTGCGAGCTCGTCGTCGACGGTGACCTGGATGCGCTGCTTGGACGCGGCCATCGCCGAAGTGTATCGGCGGGGTGGTACAGGACAGAGCGTCGATCGCGCCCATCGCGGGCCGTAGGGCAGCACCGGGGCCACCATGTCTCGGTGACCAAGACCACCGTGTACCCGCTGGCGCAACTGCCGCTCTTGCAGCTCCCCTCCGCTACGGCGCGATCTGCGTGCGAGCCCAGGCAAGGGCCGCCTGCGCCCATTCGAGCGCCTGGCCGCGGTCGAGGGCGAGCGGCTCTTCGGCGCCGTAGCGCTCGGCTAGAGCCCACGGGGTCAGGGCGTCCATATCGTTGAGCACGGAGGGCACGTCGATTCCTGATTTGGCCGAGAGCTCTCTGAGCGCGCGCAGGTTGTGAGTGAAGGGGAACTCGATCTCGTTGGCCGCGAGTACGGCCTTCATCGCCTTCTCGACGGCCTGTTGGCAGTGCTATGTGAACTTCCGGATTATGTGGCCTTGCGTCGGGGCTCGGCCTGCGGCAGGGAGTTGAGCGCGGGGGAGTCAACATAATCGGGGCGCGCTGAGATCGTGGAGGCTTCTCTTCTTTGGCCGAGAGAGAAGGGAGTCGTTGATGAATGATCCGTCGCGTGCCCGGGTGTCCGGGCCACTTGAGCCGTTTGCTGCGGGCTTCGCTGGGTGGCTGGCTGAGCAGGGGTACCCGTCCGACTCGGCGGCTCGACAGCTTCATCTGATGGCGCATGTGAGTCGTTGGCTTGTTGCGGAGAGCCGTGATCTGCGGGATTTGGACGATGAGGCTGTCGAGGTCTTCGCGGCTTCTCGTCGTGCGTCTGGCTACAGTGGCCACCGCACGGGCAGGTCGCTCGTCGGCTTGCTCGAGTATCTGCGCGGCGTGGGAGCAGTGCCCGTTCGGTCGGAGCGGGTACCGGAGGGGCCGGTGGAGCATCTGCTTTGGCGCTATAGGGGCTACCTGACGCGCGAGCGTGGCGTTGGCGCTGGCACTGTCCGCAACAATCTCAGAGCGGTCCGGCCGTTCTTGGAGGGCCGGGTCTGCGCCGGTGGACGGGACCTCGATCTTGAGCGTCTGGGCGCCGGTGATGTCGTGGCGTTCGTGGTCGCGCGTTGTCCTGCGCAATCGCGAGGCTCGGCGAAGCTGACGGTGAGAGCGCTGCGCTCGCTGCTCGGCTTTCTACATGTGGAAGGGATCATCGACCGGCCGTTGGCGGCTGCGGTGCCGTCGGTCGCCAACTGGCGGCTCTCCGGCTTGCCGAAGGGTCTTTCCTCGGCGGAGGTGGCTCGTCTGCTTGCCAGTTGCGAGCGGCGCGGCGCTGGCGGTCGCCGCGATCTGGCGATGCTGTTGCTGCTTTCGCGGCTGGGGATGCGTGCGGGCGAGGTCGCGAGACTCGAGCTTGGCGACATCGACTGGAGAGCGGGTCAGATTGTTGTTCGCGGCAAGGGTGATCGCCACGAGCGGCTGCCGCTGCCCGTCGATGTCGGTGAGGCGGTCGCGGCGTATCTGCGCGACGGGCGCCCGGTGACTTCTCGGGGGCGGACGGTCTTCGTTCGTCTGAAGGCGCCGCATCGGGAGATCACGGGCGATGGCGTGAGCGCGGTGGTGGCTGCCTCGGCGCGGCGGGCTGGGCTGGGCGTGATCTACGCCCACAGGCTGCGTCACACCGTCGCGAGTGATCTGCTGCGCGCGGGCTCCTCGCTGGTGGAGGTGGGTCAGGTGCTGCGTCATCGCAGCCTGTTGACGACAGCGATCTACGCGAAGGTTGACGTGGACGCGCTGCGCAGCATCGCGCGCCGGTGGCCAGGAGGTGTGGCATGAGCGCGCTGCAGGATGCTCTCAGCGACTATCTGGCGGTCCGCCGCGCGCTTGGCTACAAGCTTGCGCGCACCGAGAAGCTGCTCGTCCAGTTTCTCGCCTATCTGCACGAGCGCGGGCAGACGAAGATCACGACCGAGCACGCGCTTTTCTGGGCGGCTCTTCCCGGCGGCGGCGATGCGTGGCGCGCGCTGCGGCTGGGGGTGGTGCGCGGCTTCGCGGCCCACCTGCACAGCATCGACCCCGCGCACGAGGTGCCGCCGTCGGGACTATTGCCATGCCCGTCGCACCGGGTCACGCCCTACATCTACACCGAGAAGCAGATCGCGGCGCTGATGGCTGCCGCTGCGACGCTTCGCACATCGCACTGCACTGCGACCTACAGAACGCTGGTCGGCCTGCTGGCCGTGACGGGGATGCGCATCAGCGAGGCGAGTGGCCTGGACAGGGAGGATTTTGACGTCGCGAACGCGACGCTGCTGATCCGCGGCGCGAAGTTCGGCAAGTCCCGGCAGCTGCCGCTGCATCGAAGCGCCGCTGAAGCGCTCGTGCGTTATCTGGAGCGCGAGGACCGGCCGCGGTCCGCGGCGAGCGCGAAGGCGGTGTTTGTGTCTCTCAGGGGTGCCCGGCTGGCAACCCACACCGCACAGGGAACCTTCCGGCAGCTGGTGTGCCGTGCCGGGATCGAATCACGCTCGGCCGCCTGCCGCCCCCGTCTGCATGACATCCGCCACAGCTTCGCCGTGAACACGATCCTGGACGCCTACCGGGAAGGCGTCGACGCGGGCCCCCGGCTGGCGCTGCTGTGCACCTACATGGGGCACGTCGATCCCGCGAACACCTACTGGTATCTGCAGGCCGCTCCTGAGCTGATGGCGCTCGCCGCGCAGCGACTGGAG
>DAHVAB010000095.1:0-293 GCA_027314825.1 Solirubrobacterales bacterium | reverse complement strand
GGCACCTACTGGTACCTGCAGGCCTCCCCCGAGCTGCTCGCCGAGGCCGCCCGCAGGCTAGCCGCCGAACCGGGAGAACCCCGGTGACCGCGATCGCCGCGACCATGCAGGCGTTCTTCACCGAACGGCTGATCGCCCAGCGCCGGGCCAGCCCGCACACGATCGCCGCCTACCGCGACACGACCAGACTGTTGCTGGCGTTCGCTTGCGAGCGCACCGGCAAGCAACCATCCGGACTGCTGATCGATGATCTGGACGCGCCGCTTATCTGCGCATTCCTGGACCATCTCGAA
>DAHVAB010000094.1:7943-8213 GCA_027314825.1 Solirubrobacterales bacterium | reverse complement strand
CGTGATGAGTGCCTGCGCGATCGGTACGCCCCTGGTGCTGGTGAGACGTCCTGCGATCGTCTCGGCGGCGTGGAACGGACCGGTGAGGCGGCTCTGCGCGCTGCGCTCGCGCGTGTGACGGCGCCGGCCGCGGTGAGGGCGGGCGCTGCGGGCGGCATGCCCTTGGGCGCGTTGCCGGTGCACCCAGTGAGCGCTGAGTCGCGCGTTGGGTGAGGGGTCGATCCCGTTCGGCCGGGGGGCCGCGGTTGAGGCTTTGTGGGCGGCGGAGCC
>DAHVAB010000094.1:0-7933 GCA_027314825.1 Solirubrobacterales bacterium | reverse complement strand
TGGTGGGGGTGGTGGATGCGCCACCGGGGGTGGTGACCGTGGAGACTGGGTTTGAGATCGTGATCGTGCGTTCGAGCGCGACGGTCCTGTTGCCGGCCGCGTCGCTGACTTCGACCAGCAGCGTGTGGGAGCCGTTGGTGAGGGCGGTGGGGTTGAGGGACACTTCGGTCGTGGCGCTGGTCGGGCAGGGCTGCGCGTAGAGAAAGGCCGGCTCGCCCCCCGGAAGGGTTTCCAATGGCTTGCACCGCCCGCCCTCTTCGTTGATGATCGCGCGGTGGAGGATGTTGCCGTCGACCCTCACGAGGGTCTGGTAGACGCCCGAGCCGGGGTCCGTCGCCGTGAAGTGAAGGTGCGCTTCGCGGCTGAGAGTGGGTTCGGACTTCAAGGTGCCGCGCACTTCGGTGACGGTGGGCGGCGTGGGGTCTTCGAGGACTATGTCGGCGGCGTAGAGGTAGGCGACCGCGGCGTAGCCTTCTTTGTCGCCTGTTTCGCCGGGGCACGATGCCCGCGAGCAGGAGGCGTTCAAGTAAATATGCGAGGAGGGCAGGTTGCCCGCGGGGACGACCACCTTGTTTTCGGGCGAGAGAGGACTGCTCGTGTTGCCCACCGACTTGCAGCCGCCGAGCCACGAGCAGGAGTCGAAGGCGCTCGCACTGGCCAGCGCTTCGCTGGCCGCAGGGTTTGACGGGCTCGCAAGCCACATGAGGTAGCCTTCGCCTCCGGCCGTGTCGCCGGCCCGCCACAGGGTGGCTTCTGTGATTTGCTCGCCGGTGGGCGCTGAGAACAGCCACGCAGCTAGATCCGATTCACTGTGCGGGATGTGGGCCGAGAGCTCAGCAGTGAGCCCTCCTCCGGTCGGGCATTGGTTAGCGGCATGCCCACTGCCGCTCCCCGCAGCGCTCCACCGCCCCGCTTCTTCACCCCCGCCAACCGATTCCTGGACCGGCGCCGGTTCGCCTACCGACGCCCCCCGCGGTATCCGGCACGAGTACACGTGATACTCGGCGGCCAGTCCCGGCGTCGCCTGGAGCGCGATCGCGGCCAGGAGCGTGGCGGCACCCACCGCCAGCTGGACGGCGCCGCGCCGTCGCGTCCCCCCGGGCCTTCTCGGATACCCCGACATCGGCTGTCTGCATCGCCGCTTCCGGCTCCCGCCTCGATCGGGTATCCGTCCGCACGATCCTGTCTGCGTGCGGACGGCGGCGTATGTGCGGTCGGCCTTCCAGGGGCCGCGCTCCCATGCTCGTGCCGCGCGCCCCGCGGGGCACGCGGCGAGCTCTCGCTCCTATTTCTTGCCGCTCACCGCCTGCTTCAGCGACGCGCCGGCGGTGAACTTCGGCGCCTTGGTGGCTTTGATCTTCACCTTCTCGCCGGTGCGCGGGTTCACACCCTGGCGCGCGGCGCGCTTGACGACCGAGAACTTGCCGAAGCCCGTGATCGCGACCTCGTCGCCCTTCTTGAGCGTCTTTGAGACGGTGCCCACGAACGACTCGACGGCGCGCTGCGCGTCCGCCTTGGAGAGCCCGCTTTCGGCTGACACCGCATCGACCAGCTGCGTCTTGTTCATTTGCGCGTCCTTTCAGGTGTGAGGGGTGCGGAAAGCGCGCAGCGTAGCGCGAGCGGCGGCGAGAGGGCATGTTCAGTGGGTTTGCGGCTGACCGACGCCCGGGTTCATCACACCGTCGGGGTCCAGGCAGTCCTTGATCGCCCGGTGCATCGCGAGCGCCGGCCCGCGCAGCTGCAGAGGCAGCGCATTCCGCTTGACCAAGCCGATTCCGTGCTCTCCGGAGAGCGATCCGCCGAGCTCGCAGGCCAGCTCGAAGAGCCGCTCCGCGACCCGCTCGGCGGCGGCCATCTGGGCCGGATCGGACGGGTCGACCATCACGGTCGCGTGGGCGTTCGCGTCGCCGCCGTGGCCCCATGCGCAGGAGGGCAGGCCCGCCTCCGCGGCGATCTGCGCGAAGCGCGCGAGCAGCTCGCCCAGGCGCTCCAGCGGCACGCAGACATCCTCTGAGACCTTTCCGCCCCGCACCGCGGCGACCGCGACGCTTGCGCCCGAGCGCCACCGCCACGCGGCGCGCGGATCGTGCACGTCGACCTGGATCGCCGCACCATCCACGAGGGCCGCGGTCAGCTCGCGCCGCGAGCGCTCCACCTCCTCTCGGCCGCCGTCCACCTCGGCGATCAGCGCGAAGCCGGCGCCGGCCGGAACCTCGCCCGGGTAGGAGGCCGCGATCAGCGTGAGCGTGCTGGCGTCGAGGAAGTCGAGCGCGGAGGGGATCACGCCGCTGGTCATGGCGGCCTGCACCGCCTCGCAGCCGCGCCGCTCGTCGGGCAGGAAGGCGACGAGCGCTGCGGCCGCCTCCGGCGCCGGGATCAGCCGCAGCCACACATCGGTGATCACGCCGAGCGTGCCTTCCGAGCCGACCATCAGGCCGGTGAGGTCGTATCCGGCCACGTCCTTGCGGCTCGCGCCGCCGAGCCGCACGATCCCCGCGTGCGGCAGCACCATTCCCATACCCATCACCCAGTGCCGCGTCGAGCCGTACTTGAACGCGTGCGGACCGCCGGCGTCGGTCGCGACGTTGCCGCCGATCTGCGACTGCTCCGCCGCGCCCGGGTCGGGCCCGAAGAAGAGGCCCGACTCCCGCGCGAGCCGGTGCACGTGAGCTGTGATCAGGCCCGCCTGCACGTGCATGCGCCACAGCTCGGGTGCCAGCTCCAGCACGCGGTCCATCCGCTCCAGCGAGACGACGACGCCACCCTCGATGGGGCAGGCGCCGCCGGATACACCGCTGCCGCCGCCGCGCGGGATGACTCCCAGCCCGTGGGCGTGGCAGTAGCCGACCACCGCCGCCACCTGCTCGTCGCTCTCGGGCAGGACGACCGCGTCGGCGCGGCCGCGCAGGCCCCGCCAGGCGCCGGTGGCGTCGGCGTTGTACGGGGAGGAGGCCGGCACCGGGCAGATCACCCGCTCGCCCGCGTTGGCGCCGCCGCCGAGCAGCCGGGCGAGGTCTCTGCGCAGCGCCGCGCTCATCTCGCCCGCCTCAGCCCCCCGGCAGGAACGCGTCGGTGGCGTACCGGGAGAAGGGGACCGGTTTGGAGATCAGGTGATGGGCGAGCATCCAGCGCGACATCGCTTCGACATGAGCGGGCTGGATGGTGCCGAAGCGCACCCTGCCTTCTTCGGTGAAGAGGGGCAGGTACGCCTTCAGGGAGGCGGCGGCGACCTTGCCCGCGATTTCAGGATTGGCGTG
Organism: Solirubrobacterales bacterium; assembly: GCA_027314825.1. Classification (GTDB taxonomy): domain Bacteria; phylum Actinomycetota; class Thermoleophilia; order Solirubrobacterales; family Solirubrobacteraceae; genus Palsa-744. The sequence continues at coordinate 4,676 of DAHVAB010000094.1, read as the reverse complement.
CAGCAGGTCTTCGAGGCTGCGCTTGGGGTCTTCGATCGTCTCTTCATATCCACGGACGGTGGCGGCGACGAAGTCCCTGACCAGGGCTGGCCGCGAGGAGATCAGGTGCCGGTTGGAGAAGGCGACCAATCCCGGGTAGGGCGGGCCGCCCCACTGTGAGAGCTTGAAGGACTTCACCGGCTCGCCGGTCACCTGCAGCTGCACCCCGTCGGCCGGCCAGAATCCGGTGAAGGCGGCGATCCGCCCGCTGCGCAGCGCCTCGGCCCCATTGAAGCCGACCGTCACGACGTGGACCCTGGCAGGATCGCCGCCGGCCGCGGAGACCTCGGTGTCGAGCACCGCCGTGTCGGAGGGCACGCCGGTGATCCCGACCGTCCTGCCCTGCAGCTGCGCCGGGGAGGAGAGGTGCTCGGAGGCGCGGGCGATCAGCCCGCCGAACGGCTGCTGGCCGATCGCGAAGATCGCCTCCGCGTCGCCGCCGGCGGCGATCAGGTTGGCCACGTCGCTGCCGTCTGCCAGCCCGAAGTCGGCCCTGCCGGCGTCGATCAGGCTGAGGGTGTCCTGCGTTTCAGAGGGCTGGATCACCTTCAGATCGATGTGCTCGCGCCGGTAGAGGCCTTCCGCGAGCGCTCTGTAGATGCCGGCGTGCACGGCGTTGGGCGTGAAGTCGAGGATCAGCGTGGCGGGCGTCGCGCGCGCCAGTGGCGCAGGGAGCGGGTGGGCGCTCGCCCCGGTGCTCGCCGTGCGGGAGGGCGAGTTGGCGCCGGTGCTCGCCGCGCGGGAGGGCGAGTTGGCGTGTGCGCTCGCGCCACTGCTCGCCGTGCGGGAGGGCGCGCTTGCGCCGCCGCCGCAGGCGGTGATGAGAGCCGCCGTCGCGAGGGCGGCAGCGGCTGCTGTGAGGGTGCGTGTGAGGGCTCGCAAGGGCTCTCCGGGTCGGTGTTCGGGGACTGCGTCGATCGTATAGAGCGCCGTGGCCGGATCACGTCGCTGCGCCGGGCTGCGCTGCCTCGCCCGCCGGGCCGGACCGCTTCGCAGTGCTGGGCTGCGCTGCCTCGCGCGCCGGGCCGGACCGCTTCGCAGTGCTGGGCGGGACCGCCTCGCTGTGCCGGGCGCCGGACCGCCTCCCTGCGAGGAGACCGCAACTTCCGGCTTCGTGCAATGTTGTGCGGGCGTTAGGATCGCCGCCACGACTCGTTGTGACGGCCGTCGTGGCCAATGAGCCGTCCACGCTGCGCCCGACCGGCGGGAGCGGCCGGATCGTTCGGCGGCGATTCGCTCATTTCGATACAGGGAGAACAGATGAACCACAGGATCCGTCGCACCTCGGGGGCGATCGGGCGGCCCGCGGCGCTGATCGCGATGCTCGCGATCCTGATCGCGGGCATCGGCGCGGCGCTCGCGCAGGCGAGCAGCTCCACTCGCCGTCACGGCGGCCACGGCCATGATGCACGCCAGGCGGGCAGCGCGCACGGCATCCCGCCGTTGGCCATCTCCCCGCTGGCGGGCACTCTCACCGCCTCGCCGCAGACGCAGATCAGCTTCCTCGGCGTGCCCGCCAAGGATCTGAGCGCCATCTCGGTGGTCGGCTCCAAGTCGGGGCGCCACCAGGGCCGCCTGCGCTCATACGACTCCGCGCCCGGCGCCAGCTTCGTCCCCGAGCACCCGTTCCGGCCCGGTGAGAAGGTCACCGTCCATGTCACCGTGCGCAACGGCAATGCCAAGCGCACGATGACCCGCGTCTTCGGCGTCGCCGAAGTCGCCCACCCGACCTACAAGCCCTTCCCCGGAATCCCGGGCAAGCCCGCCGACGTGCAGAGCTTCCACTCCACGCAGATCAAACCGCCGGTCGTGACGGTCAACAAGCCGGCCGGGATGGCCTCCGCGCCCGGATACCTCTTCGCCGCCCCGTTCATGGGCCCCGGCGAACACGGGCCGATGATCTTCCAGAGCAACGGGAGCCTCGTCTGGTTCGACAAGCTGCCGGCCGGATGGGCGGCGACCGATCTGAAGCTGAAGCGCTACGAAGGCCACGAAGACCTCGTCTGGTGGCAGGGCATGATCAACAACTTCGGCTTCGGCCGCGGCGAAGACGTGATCGCCAACGATCACTACGAAGTCGTGGGAAGGATCCACGGCGGCAACGGAGTGATGGCGGACCTGCACGAGGTTCAGATCACGCCGGGCGGGTCGGCGCTGATCACCGCGTATGACCCGGTCTACATGAACACCTCCTCGGTGAAGGGCGGCGCCAAGCGCGCGGTCGTGCTGGACGCGATCATGCAGGAGGTCGACATCAAGACGGGCCTGGTGATGTGGGAATGGAACAGCGTCGGCCATGTGCCGCTCTCGGAATCTCACTCCCCGGCGCCGAAGAAGGCCAGTCAGCCGTATGACTACTTCCACATCAACTCGATCGACGTTCTGCGCAACGGCAACTACCTGATCTCCTCCCGTAACACGTGGGGGGTCTTCGAGCTCAACCGCATCACCGGCACGATCGGCTGGCAGCTGGGCGGCAAGAAGAGCACGTTCAAGCTGGGGAAGAACGTCCAGTTCGCCTGGCAGCATCACGTGCGGATGCTCCCCAACGGTGAGATCACCGTCTTCGACGACGAGGGCGCGCCGGAGATCAAACCGCCGACCCGCGGAGAGATCATCCGGCTGAGCTTCAAGAAGAGGACCGCGACCCTGGTGCAGCAGCTCGTGCGCGAGCCCGAACCGCTGAAGACGGGCAGCCAGGGCGACGTGCAACCCCTGCCAAACGGCAACTGGATGCTCGGCTGGGGTGGCCTGCCCAACTTCACCGAATTCAACCATGCGGGCAAGGTCGTCTATGACGCTCAGTTCCCCAAGGGCGAGATGAGCTATCGCGTCTATCGCTTCAAGTGGGAAGGGATGCCGAGCACCAAGCCGGCGGTCTCGGCCTCGACCGTGGCCGGCAAGAGCACCGTGTACGCGAGCTGGAACGGCGCCACGGGCGTCAAGCAGTGGCGCCTGCTTGCGGGAGCCTCGGCGACCGGCCTGGCACCGGTGAGCACCGTGGCCGACACCGGCTTTGAGACGGCGATCCAGACTGCGGCCGCCCCGTACGTGCAGGTTCAGGCGATCGGTGCCGAAGGCAAGGTGATCGGCGAATCGCCGGCGATCACGCCGACGGGCTGAGCGCGTCGACTGCGGCCAGCGCGTCGGCGAGGACGAGCTCCGGCGGTCGGGTGGCGTCGATCCGCCTGATCCGCCGGGGCTCCGCGTCGGCGAGCCGGTCGTAGGCGGCCGCGATCCGCTCGAAGAACTCGTCACGCTCGCGCTCCAGCCGATCCGGCGCCTGCCCCCGCCCGTCGACGCGATCCCGGCCGGCCTGCGGGGAGATCGCGAGCAGCAGGGTGATGTCGGGGGTCAGCCCGCCGGTCGCGAAGAGATTGATCTGGCGGATCTGCTCGACCCCCAGTCCGCGGCCGGCGCCCTGGTATGCCAGCGAGGAGTCGAGGAAGCGGTCGAGCAGGACGGTGGCCCCGGCGTGCAGCAGCGGAAGCACCCGCTCGGCTACCAGCTCGGCGCGCGCGGCGGCGTAGAGGAGGGCCTCGGTGCGGGGCGCGATCGCGAGCGCGGGGTCGGAGACAAGCTCCCTGATCCGCTCGGAGACCGGGACGCCCCCCGGCTCGCGCATCAGCTCCACCGCCTGCCCGCGTTGCGCGAGCGCGCCGGCGAGCGCGGCGGCGAGCGTCGACTTGCCGGCTCCGTCGAGCCCCTCGATCGTGATCAGCCGGCCGGACGCTCGCCGGTCCCCGCGGTCCTCCATCCCGCGCACGCTATCGGGGCGCTCCGCGGCGGGGCGGCCGGGTCGGTCTGGAATTGCGGCGGTGGGCGTGCGCCGCTTAGCGGTGAGGCGGCCGCGTCGCTCTAGGATTACGTCGATGAGCGAGGGAGCGGCTGTGAGGATCGCGACGGATGCCGCGCCGGATGGCCTCACGCCGGCCGGCCGCGGCGGCATGCTCGCGGGTGTCGAGGTCCAGCCTCACGTCGCCGCCGTGCTGGCTCCGGCCCTGCCGCCCGATGGGTCGCCATCGCACGCCTACCTCTTTCACGGCCTTGCCGGCTCTGGCAGGGCCGCCGTCGCCCGTGCGTTCGCGAGCGAGCTGATCTGCGACGGCGCGCCCGATCGCGCGGAGGCGGCCGAGCGGGTCCTCCGCGGCGTTCATCCCGACCTGACGTGGGTGCGGCCGACCGGCGCGGCGGAGATGCTCGTCGCCGACATCGAGGAGCCGGTGGTGGCCGCGGTCAGCCACACGCCGTTCGAGGCCCGCCGGCGCGTGTTCGTGATCGAGGGGGCGGACACGATGGGTGAGCGGGCCGCGAACATGCTGCTGAAGACCCTGGAGGAGCCGCCGTCCTTCGCGCACCTGATCCTGCTCGCGGAGCGTGTCGAGGATGTCATGCCGACGGTCCGCTCGCGGTGCCTGCCGATCCGCTTCGACCCGCCGCCGCCACAGCGGATCGAGCAGCGGTTGATCGCAGCGGCCTCCGCCGCCGATCGGGACACTGCGGGGTCGCCACCGCTCGAGCTGGCCGCCGCCGATCGGGACACTGCGGGGTCGCCACCGCCCGCGCTCGCCGCCGCCGATCGGGGCACGACGGGGTCCACCCCGCCCGCGCTCGCCGCCGCGGCGAGGCTGTGCCTG
>DAHVAB010000093.1 GCA_027314825.1 Solirubrobacterales bacterium | reverse complement strand
CTGCTCGGCTGAGAGCTACAAGCGCGTCACCGTGGCGGTGACCGTCAACAACGCGAGCGGCAATCAGGCGAGCACTCCCGCCTGGACGTCGATCCTGATCCCCAACCCGAACGCCGCACCCAAGGGCAAATCCGTGCCGGAATCCAACGAAATCTGCCATGCGGGCAAGACCGAATGCATCGGGATCGCGGTCGGCAAGACGCAGACCTGGATCCTCCACGACACGCCCGTCGAAGGCACCGAGCCCACCGGCGAAAACCACGAAGTGCATCCGACCGAATGCTCCACCAAGAAGGGCGGCAACAGGGCCGGCTGCCCGAAACCGGACCTGATGAACCAAGCGGTGGCATCGAACACCACGCTCTACAACTACTCGACCAACCTCGGCACCACCCCCACCGAATACGCGGGCGGCCGCGTGCTCGAAGGAGACGTCGCCTGCCCGGCGGCGGCGCCCACCAGGCCCGCCAACTCCAAGGAACAGCTGTGGGCGAGCGAACCGCTGCCGAGCGAAATGAAGCTGACCGGCGCCGGCGGCTTCAAGATCTTCACGCAGGTGCTCACCGGCCAATCGACCCAGGTCGCCCTCTGCATGGCCCTCTACGAACTCCCGGAAACCTTCACGAGCATCACGGGCGGCGAAGCGGCCAAAGAAGTCAACGAGCTGGCGTGGATCGAATACCACCCGGCCCTCTGGCCGACCGCGATGGAAGAAGTCTCACACAGCTTCCAGTTCCCCAAGGCGACGCTCAAAAGCGGGTCCCGTCTCGGCCTGCGGATGTGGATCACCCCCACCTCCGGCAAGATCGCGGTCGCATACGACGTCGCCAACTCCACTCAGATAATCGACGGCCAGTCCGTCCAGATCGGCGACGAATCGCTGCTGGAGCTGAATACGGAATGAGATCTCCACGCGCATCCCAGAAAGCACCGCTGGCCCGCGGCGACGACGGCTTCGCGCTCGCCGCGGCCGTGATCGTGATGTTCATCGCCGGCCTGCTCGTGGCCGTGGCCGTCAGCACCGCCACCTTCACCGCCTCCTCCGGCACCCGAGACGAACAGTCGCGCTCCGCGTTCGAGGCGGCGGAAGCAGCGCTGCGAACCGCAACCTACCGGATCAACATGAAGGGCCCCGGCAGCTCGGAATGCCTCGCCGGCACGGCGGTGCAGGCCGCCGGCAGCGACCATTACTGCACAGGCGAAGCCGAACACCTAAGCAACGGCACCACGTTCCGCTACTGGACCTCGCAGGTGCTCGAAGACGGAGCGCGATGCGCCGGTCAGACGATCGAAGCGGCCGGCGGCGGCACCGTCCAGCGCTGCGTGACCGCCGAAGGCGTCGTCAAAGGCGTCAAAGAGCGCATGCAGGAGCGGATCGCATCCTCCGGGGGCTCCTCCAAGCTCTTCCCCGTCGCCGGCATCCTGGGCCTGGAAGAGGTCGAGGTCAGCGGCTCGGTGAGCGCGGTCGGGGTCGTCGCCAGCAACGGGTTGATCCACGGCGAAGGGAGCGCCGCCTTCACGCGCGGCTACGAGCTGGGGCCGGCCGGCACCTTCGAACCGTCCGCCGAAAGGGTCTGCAAGGAAGTGAAGCAGGGCAAAAAAACCGTGCTGTCATGCGAAGAATCGCCGCGCGTGAAATCCGGCGTCACCGTGTGCGGCAACAAATCCACCCCCATGCCGGAATGCGAAGCGAAGCTGAGCGAACCGTTCGTCGCAGCGCTGCCGACCAACCACGCCACCGAATCGGCCAACGAAGACGCCCGCCTTGAAAACGGCGAAGACGAATTCTTCAAGGGTTGGACGACCGAAAACAACTTCAACCCGGCCAACCACGAGCTGAGCCTGTCCGCCAACGGGCGACTCACCCTCGGCGGGGCGCGGTACTACCTCTGCAACTTCAAGGCCACCAGCAACTCCGAACTGATCATCGCCGCCGACGCGAAAGTCGAAATCTTCGTCGACTCCCCCGAAGACCCGAACGGCAAATGCCCGGCCGGCAGCGGCAAATTCGAAAGCGAAGGCGACTTCCACTTCAAGAACCTCTCCGGCAAGGCCTCCTCGCTGCTGATCATGATGTACGGCAAAGGCCCGTTCAAGCTTCTCAACGGCGCCGAACTGCAGGCCAGCCTCTTCGCCCCGCAGGCCGAAATCGTGATGAACGGCGGGACCAAGTTCACCGGCGGGATCGTCGGCAACAAGGTCTTCCTGGACAACGGACTGCAAATGTTCCAATGGGCCAGCGAAGACGAAGAACTGGAAGTCGGCAACCCCGGCTCGAGCATCTACTACCGCACCGGCTGGACCCAGTGCAGCTCAGAAGGGCAGACGCCGACCGAAGGCTGCTGAGCCGCCGGGGCGAGCCGCGGCGACTCGCCGCAGCTCGATGCGGGCGGGGAGACTCGAACTCCCAAGGGCTCGCGCCCACCGGCTCCTAAGGCCGGCGTGTCTACCGATTCCACCACGCCCGCGCGCGCACTGCGGCGCAGGCCAACGGTAGCGCCGATCGGCCGCGGCGGGCTACCAACCGGCCGCGCCAGCCGGTATCCTCAGGCGCGGAGATGGCTGACGGGGTCGAGCAGGGGATGGCGGTGAGCCATCCCAACCGGGAGAAGGCGGTGGTCCGCGCCACGCGGGCGACCGTGATCGCGCTGCTGCTCGCGAGCGTGGCGATGGTGCTGATCGTCTCGATCGGCGGCGCCGAAGGCTCCGAAGCGGCCGCGCTGGTCGTCCAATACCTGTTCGTGATCTGCTATCTGATGCTCACGGCGATGGCCGTCCGCTGGCGCCGGGGCGCGCTTCCGGTCGCGGCCGCGCTCGCCGTGCTGCTCGCGATCTTCGCCCTGGTCGGCGGCTCATCCTGGTTCGAACGCGAACACTCCTACTTCGCCGCCTCCACCCTCGCCCCGAGCCTGCTCGGCATCATCACCTTCGCGCTGATCCCCGTGCAGGCGCTGCTCGTCACCTTCGCGATGCGCGGCTTCTCCCAGGGCTGGAACGTCGAGGTGGAGCAGCCTGCCTCACAGGTCCGGCGCGCAGCGCTCGGGCACAGCTGAGCGCACGCTGACGCCTCCAGCCGGCCGGGGCGAGCATTAGAATCGACGGCGCGAGCGGCGGTGGCGGAACGGTAGACGCGGGGCCCTCAAAAGGCCTTGTCCGCAAGGGCGTGTGGGTTCGAATCCCACCCGCCGCACTCGCGCATCACCCGACGATCGCAAGCAGCGCCGCCAGCAGCGCCGGCGCGGCGACGATCACACCGGCCGGCTGCCCGCCCTCCGGCGCGAGCTCTGCGCTCGCAAGACCCGCCCGCTCACAGATCAGCATTCCCGCCGCGACATCCCAGATCTTCACCCCGCGCTCGTAGTAGGCGTCATACCGCCCGGCCGCCGTCCAGGCCAGGTCGAGCGCAGCGCTGCCGAGACGGCGGATATCGCGCACGCGCGGGATGAGATCGTCGGCGATCCTCGCCTGGGCGGCGCGGATCCGCGCGTCGTATCCAAAGCCGGTCGCGACCATCGCGCTCGCCAGATCCTCGCGGCGCGAGCCCGCCACCGGCTCCCCATTGCACGTGGCCGGCCCATCCGCCCGCGCGCTCCACATCTCCCCCCGGCACGGATCGAAGACGGCGCCGGCGAGCGTCGCGCCCGCAGCGTCCTGCACGGCGATGCTCACGCACCACTGCGGAATCCCGAACAGGTAGTTGACCGTCCCATCCAGCGGGTCGACCACCCAGCGCAGGCCGCTCTCCCCCTCGCTGCCGGCTCCCTCCTCGCCGAGCACCCCGTCGGCCGGGCGCAGCTGCGCAAGGCGCTCGACGATCATCCGCTCCGATGCCCGGTCGGCCTCGCTGACAAGGTCGGTCGGCGTCGACTTCATGGCGACGCCCTCGCCCCGATCGCCCTCATACCGGCGCAGAAGCAGCGCGCCGGCCTCCCGGGCGAGCTCCTCGGCGACCTCCAGCAGCTGCCGCGGCTCGGCGCCGGAGCTGCCGGCGCCGACACCCTGCGGCGGTCCGGCCGGCGAGCCCGTCACGAGAAGAGCGCCGGGCGCTGCTGCGCCCACGGCCGCTGCGCCTCGATCTGAGCGGCGAGCGATATGAGCGTGGCCTCGTCGGCGGGGCGGCCGACCATCTGCACCGCGCGCGGCAGGCCGTCGGCGCCGAGGCCCGCCGGCACCGAGCAGGCCGGCTGGCCGGTCAGATTCCACGGCGCGTTGAACGGCACCATCCCGGCCACCGCGTTGAAGCTCCACAGCGCGCCGCGACCCTCCAGCTGGCCGATCCGCGGCGGCGGCTTGGCGGTGGCCGGCGTGAGCAGCACGTCGTTCGCGGCGAGCACCCCGTTCAGCCGCTCGCGAATCGCCGCCTCCCTGCGCCGCGACCACTGGAGCGCGCCGGCCGGCAGCAGCGAGCCGATGCGCGCCATCGTGCGCGTACGCCGTTCCAGACGCTCCGGATGGGCCATCTCCGCCGCCTGGTCGGCGATGCCCGTGAACATCCGCGCCAGCAGCGCCGGCACCGCATCGAAGCCGTAGTCGGGGTCCTGCTCGCGGACCTCGTGCCCCAGCGAGCGCAGGAGCTCGACGGTCTCCATCAGCGCGCGCTCCGCGTCGTGGTCGAGGCTCGTCACGATGCCGGGCGGGATCTTCGTCGAATAGGCGATCCTCAGCGGGCCGGACGGGCCGGCCAGCTGCGCCGAGAATGGCGCGTCGGGCGCCGGCAGCCGGTCGCGATCGGCCTCCACCGTCCCCTGGACGACGTCGAGCAGCAGGGCGGTGTCGGCGACCGTATGGCCGAGGAAGCCGTTGACCGAGAGCCCGTGCCATCCCTCCGCGTGCGGCGCCATCGAGATCCGGCCGCGCTGAGGCTTCAGGCCGAACAGCCCGCACCACGCCGACGGGATCCTGATCGATCCGGCGCCATCCGATCCGGTGGCTGCTCCCACCAGGCCGGCCGCCACGGCGGCTCCGCTGCCGCCGCTGGAGCCGCCCGGCGCCCGCTGGAGATCCCACGGGTTGCGGGTGGCCCCCCAGGTGACCGTCTCCGTGAACGGCCACATGCACAGCTCCGGGACGTTGGTCTTGGCGATCACGATCGCGCCGGCCTCGCGCAGGCGCCTGACCACCTCCGCATCGGCCGCCGCCGGCTGGCCGTAGGCGTTCGTGCCCATCGCGGTGATCTCTCCCGCCACGTCGGTGTCGTCCTTGACGGCGATCGGCACGCCCAGCAGCGGCCGCTGGCCCCCGGCGCCGCGGCGAGCGTCCGCCTGCTCGGCCTCGATCAGCGCGCGTTCGGCGAAGACGGCGCGAAATGCGTTGACCTGCGGGCCGAGCCGCGCGATCCGGCCGAGGTAGAGCTCCACCAGCTCGCGCGATGAGATCTCGCCGGCGGCGATCAGCCGCGCCTGCTCGGCGACCCCTGCGAACGCGAGCTCAGTGGCGTCCATCGCGCAGACGCTACACCATCCTCCGATAGCGTTCGCGGCCCCTGGATGCACCCACCACCCCGATCGGAGTCGCCATGAGCATCGTGATCGCCGAGGACCGCGGGCCGGTCCGCCACATAGTCCTCAACCGACCGGAGAAGCGCAATGCGATCGGCGAGGAGATGATCGCCGCCCTCGCCGTCGACCTGCGCGCGGCGGCGGCCGATCCGGCGGTGCACTGCGTCGTGATCCGCGGCGCCGGGCCGATGTTCTCCTCCGGGATGGACTTCGACGCGCTCGGCGCGCTCGCCGAGCATCCACGACGGCTGCGCGAGTTCCGCTCCGCCGTGCTCGCCACCTGGGCGCTCTGCGAAGAGATGCCCAAGCCCACGATCGCCGAGATCCACGGCGGCTGCATCGGCGGCGCGATGGAGCTCGCGCTCGCCTGCGATCTGCGGGTGATGGCCGCCGAGGCCGTGATCGGGCTGGTCGAGACCCGCGTCGGCCTGATCCCCGACGTCGGCGGCTGCTCACGGCTGCCGGCGGTGATCGGCCTCGGCCGCGCCAAGGAGATGATCATGGCCTCAAAGCTGATCGGCGGCACCGAGGCGGAGCGGATCGGCCTGGTCAACCGGCTCGCGCCCGCCGCCGAGCTCTCGGCCGCCACCGAGCAGCTCGCAGGCGAGCTGCTGCACTGCGCCCCGACCGCGGTCGGCCTGGCCAAGCGGGTGCTCGACGCCGCCTCCAAGCCGGCGCTCGCCGCCACGCTGGAGCAGGAGGTCACAGCCCAGCAGATCTGCGCCGCGAGCGAGGACTTCGCCGAGGGCATGCGCGCCTTCAGCGAGAAGCGGCCCGCGCAGTTCACCGGGGCGTAACCCCGGCGGGGCGCGCCGGAATCGCTCCACCCTTGACCCATATACTCCGGCGCCGTGCCCGAGCCATCGCATCAGCCAGTCACGATCATCGGCGCCTCCGGCGCGCTCGGGTTCGGCCTCGCGGTGCGGCTCGGCCGGGGCGGCGTGCCGGTCGTGATCGGATCCCGCGATGCGCAGCGCGCCACCGAGACCGCGGAGCGCGCCGCCCAGGCGGCCGGCGGCGGCTCCTTCTCCGGATACGAGAACGCGGCCGCGGCCGGCCAGTCCCCGGTCGTCATCCTCAGCGTGCCGTTTCGCAGCCAATCCGAGACGCTCAAAAACATCAAGGACGCGCTCTCGCCCGGAACGCTCATCATCGACGCGACCGTGCCGCTCGCCGCCGCGGTCAGCGGCCGCGCGACGCGGATGCTCGGCGTCTGGCAGGGCTCGGCCGCCCAGCAGACCCGGGAGATGGCGCCGGAGGGCGTGCGGGTCGTCTCCGCGCTTCACACCGTCAGCGCCGCCGCGCTCAGCGACCTGACCACGCCGATCTCAGAGGACGTCCTCGTCTGCGGCGACTCCAGGCAGGACAAGCGCGAGGCCGCCGCGCTGCTGGAGCGGATCGAGGGCCTGCGCTGCGTCGACTGCGGGCGCCTGGAGATGGCCCGCATCACCGAGTCGCTGACCGCGATGCTGATCTCCGTGAACTCCCGCTACAAGACCCACGCGGGAATCCACCTCACGGGCCTTCCCGACTCGCTCTGGGATTAGCCGGTGCCTTCCGGCGCGGAGCGCTCGGGGGTCGTGGTGCTCGCCGGCGGCACCGGCGGCGCCAAGCTCGCGCGCGGGATGCTCGACGTGGTCGGCCCCGAGCGCCTCAGCGTGATCGCCAACACAGGCGACGACATCGAGATCTACGGCGCCCACGTCTCCCCCGACCCGGACCTGATCTCCTTCTGGCTGGCCGACCTGATCGACGAGCGCGGATGGGGGCTGGCCGGCGACACCTTCCGTGTGATGGACGGCCTGAGGGCGCTCGGCGTCGATGTCTGGTTCAACCTCGGCGACCGCGACCTGGCCTGGTGCATGGAGCGCGCGCGGATGCAGCGCGAAGGCATGCGGCCGACCGAGGCGCTGCGCGCGCTCTGCGAGCAGATCGACGTCGGCGCACGGGTGCTGCCCGCCTGCGACACCCCGCTGCGCACGATCATCGACGGGGCCGGCCTGCAGGAGTTCATGATCCGCCGCGGCGGCCAGGGGCCCGTGCGCGAGGTCCGCTTCGAGCAGCAGGGCGAGCCGCAGGCGACGCCCGAGGTCCTGGACGCGCTCGCCGGCGCGAGCTGCGTCATCGTCGGGCCGAGCAACCCGGTCATCTCGATCTGGCCGATCCTGAAGGCGATCGGCGAGCCGCTCTCCCGCCAGCAGGCGCCCATCGTCCTCGTCAGCCCCGTCGTGGGCGGGAAGATCGTCAAGGGGCCGACGGCCGCCTTCCTGGACACCTTCAACCACCCCCTGAGCGCCGCCGGCGTGCTCGCCTTCTACGAGCAGGTCGCGCCCGGCCTGATCGACGGGGTCCTAACCGACGAGGAGCTCCCGGGAGAGCTGCCCTGCCTGCGAGCCGAGACCCTGATGGACACTCCGGACGCCCGCGCGCAGGTCGCCGAGCGCACCCTCGCCTTCGCCGAATCGCTGACGTCGCAGCGGCCCGGAGCGGGGCCGCGGGCGCAGTAGTCTTGGAGCGCATGCGCACCGCCGCGATCCTGCCAGTCAAGCGCTTCTCAGGCGCCAAGCAGCGGCTCGGAGCGAGCGTCGCCGAGACGCTGCGGCTGCAGCTCGCGCAGGCGATGGTCGGCGATGTGCTGAGCGCGCTCGCCGGCACCGAAGCCCTGGAGATGATCCTCGTCGTCACCCGCGAGCCGGCCGTCGCCGCCGCCGCCCGCCACCTCGGCGCGATCGTCGTCTCCCCC
>DAHVAB010000092.1 GCA_027314825.1 Solirubrobacterales bacterium | reverse complement strand
CCTGCTCGTGGCCGTGCTCGTCGAGGTAGGAGGCGCCGAGCGGCTCGGAGTAGCGGGTGCCGAGCTTGAAGATGTTCGCGATCTCGATCGCCGGCTCCAGCCTCAGCGGCTCGCCGTCGCGCAGGTAGCGCTCCCCCACCTTCTCCACGCCCGGGCTCTGCTCTGCGACCTCGACGTTCGCCGCATAGCCCTCCCCCAGCACCACCTCGTCCTCGCCGGCAGGGCAGGGGGCCATGTACTCGTGGGCGCCGAGGCCCCCCATGATCCCGACGTCACCCTCCACCCGGTGCCAGCGCAGGCCGGTGCGGTCCATGATCCGGTCGTAGGCGCCGACGTGCAGCTCGTAGCTGGCGTCCATCCCCGCCCGGTCGCGGTCGAAGCTGTAGGCGTCCTTCATCAGGAACTCGCGGGTTCGCAGCACCCCGGCCCGCGGGCGCGGCTCGTCTCGCTCCTTGACCTGGAAGTGGTAGAGGATGCTCGGCAGATCCCGGTAGGAGCGCACCATCTGGGCGACGTGCGCGGTCACCGCCTCCTCATGGGTCATGGCCAGCACCAGCTCGGCGTCGCGGCGGTCTTTGAGCTTGAAGAGCTCCTCGATCTCCGCGCGCCCCGTACGGCGCCACAGCTCGACCGGCTGCAGGACGGGCATCAGCATCTCCCGGCCGCCGATCGCGTCCATCTCCTCGCGGATGATCTGCTCCACCTTGCGGTGGACTCGCCAGCCGGCCGGCAGCCACGTCCAGATCCCGGCGCCGAGCTGGCGGATCAGCCCGGCGCGGACCATCAGGCGGTGGGAGATCGCCTCCGCCTCGGCGGGGGCCTCCCGCTCGGTCGGCAGCGGGTACCGGCTGAGAAGCGTCATCGCCGGCACATCCTACGGCCACGCGGCCCGATCGGGTTCGCGCCCCTCCCCCTCTGATAGAACAGCGGAGAACCCGTAACCGTCGATTGCAGCAAAGAAGGAGCCCTTATGGCCTACACCGTCCCGCCGCTCCCGTACGCATACGACGCGCTCGAGCCTCACATCGACAAGATGACGATGGAAGTCCACCACGACAAGCACCATCAGGCCTACGTGGACAAGGTCAACGCGGCACTGGAGGGCACTGCGCTCGCGGACGCCCCGATCGAGCAGGTCCTCTCCGATCTCTCCGCGGTACCGGAGGCCAAGCGCACCGCGGTCCGCAACAACGGCGGCGGCCATCTCAACCACAGCCTCTTCTGGCCGAGCATGAGCGCGAACGGCGGCGGCGAGCCGGATGGCGCGCTCTGGGAAGCGATCAACTCGACGTTCGGCTCCTTCGCCGACTTCCAGGCGAAGATGAAGGACGCGGCGGCCAACCAGTTCGGCTCGGGCTGGGCGTGGCTCGTCCACGACGGCTCCGGCCTGGCCGTCCTCGGAACCCCCAACCAGGACAACCCGATCTCCGACGGCAAGACGCCGCTGCTCGGGATCGACGTCTGGGAGCACGCCTACTACCTGAAGTACCAGAACCGGCGCCCCGAATACATCGACGCCTGGTGGAACGTCGTCGACTGGAAAGTCGTCTCCGAGCGCTTCGCGGCAGTCTGAGGCGGTGATCTCCTGGGGCCGGCCCGATGGGGCCGGCCTCGCGGGGTCGCATGGTGGCGCCACCGCACCAGGATGTGAGTATCCCCCGGCCGCCGGCCGCTCAGCGGCGGGTGAAGCGGCGACCGGCGACCGGTGAGGCGGCCTCGTCGATCTCGACCGGGGCGGCCGGTGCCAGCATCGACTCCAGGACCCCGCCGGCCTCCTCGTCGCTGCCGGCGGCGGCCGCTTCCATCGCCGCGATTCTCTCGGGCGTCATCGCCGTCGCATCCTCGTTGGCGGCCAGCCAGGCCCTGGCGGCGGCCGCCTCGTGCTCGTCGCGCTGGACCCGCTTGCCGGCGGCGTAATAGCGGTCGATCTCCTTGAAGAGCTCATCGACCAGATGCTCGGTCGCCACCTTCTTCAGCGGCTCGCCCTTGCTGTAGATCATGCCCATGTCCTTGGCGCCGGTGATCCCGAAGTCGGCGTGGCGGGCCTCGCCGATCCCGTTCACGGCGCAGCCGAGCACCGAGACCTCGATCGGATCCTCATAGGCCTCAAGCCTCCGCTCCACCTCGGCCACGACGCTGTCCATGTCGAACTGCAGCCGCCCGCAGGTCGGGCAGGCGATCAGCACCGGCCCCTTCTCGCGGAGCTTCAGCGCCTTGAGGATCTCCCAGGCGACCTTCACCTCCTCCTCGGCATGGAAGGTGGAGAGCGAGATGCGGATCGTGTCGCCGATCCCGTCGGCCAGCAGCGTGCCCAGGCCGACCGCCGACTTCAGCGAGCCCGACCACTTCGTGCCGGCCTCGGTGATCCCCAGATGCAGCGGATAGGGGATCAGCTCGGCCAGGCGGCGGTTGGAGGCGATCGTATTGGGCACCGAGGTCGACTTCATCGAGACCTTGAAGTCGGTGAAGTCCAGGCGCTCCATCAGCTGCACCGTCTCGACGGCCGCGCTGACCAGAGCCTGCACCGGATCCTCGAACTCCAGCTGGCGCAGGTGCTTGGGCAGCGATCCGGAGTTGACGCCGACGCGCAGCGGGGTGCCGTGGGCGCTCGCGACCCTGACCACCTCGGCGACCTTCTCCTCCCCGCCGATGTTGCCCGGATTGATCCGCACGCAGTGCGCGCCCGCCTCGATCGCCTTGATCGCGAGCGTGTGGTTGAAGTGGATGTCGGCGATCACGGGGATCGGCGAGCGCCGCACGATCTCCTTCAGCGCCTCCACGTCCGGATCGCGCGGCACCGCCACGCGCACGATGTCCGCGCCGGCCTCGGCGACCCGGTGGATCTGGTCCATCGTCGCCGCCAGGTTGGCGGTCTCGGTCTTGGTCATGGTCTGCACCACGACCGGCGCGCCGCCGCCGATCGGCACGCCGCCCACGTTGATCTGCCGCTCTGAAGCCATAGGGCCATTGTACGGATGCACCCCGTCGGCCCGGTGAAGCGATCGTGAATCGGCATAACCTTGCGGGGCATGCCGAGCACCGGCCAGGTCTACTCCACCGCACGCGGGCCGCTCACGCGGCTCGCCTCCCCCCTGGCCGCCCGGGCGCGGCGCCGGCGCCACGAGCGCCTCTTCCCGCTCACGGGCCTGCCCCCGGGCGCCAAGGTGCTCGACGTCGGC
The DNA here is from genome assembly GCA_027314825.1 of Solirubrobacterales bacterium. GTDB lineage: Bacteria > Actinomycetota > Thermoleophilia > Solirubrobacterales > Solirubrobacteraceae > Palsa-744. Next base: position 5,084 of record DAHVAB010000092.1, on the reverse strand, counting down.
TGCGGGACGCTCGGCCTGCGCGCGTTGGAGCCCGACCTCCAGATCACGGGCCTGGACCTCCACGAGCGTCCCGGCTACCCCGGCCCGTTCGTGCGCGCCGACGCCGCCGAGCGGATCCCCTTCGCCGACGGCGAGTTCGACCTCGTCTACTGCAGCAGCGTGATCGAGCACGTGGCGCCGGCGCGGCGGGCGGCGCTCGCGGCCGAGATCGCACGGGTGGGACGCGGCTTCTTCGTGCAGACCCCCGCCTACGAGTTCCCGATCGAGCCGCACGCGCTGCTGCCCGCCGCCCACTGGCTGCCAGTGGCGCTGCGCCGCCGCTACTGGCGCCTGGGCGCCGAAGGCGACTGGCAGGAGATCCCGCTGCTGCGCCGCGCCGAGATGGAGGCGCTGTTCGCCGTGCCTGCGCTCCCCGAGCGGCTCGGACCGCTCGTCAAGAGCTGGGTGTGCGTGCGGGCTCCCGCCGGCTGAGCGCGCCGGCGCTCCCCGAGCGGCTCGGACCGCTGGTGAAGAGCTGGGTGTGCGTACGGGCCCCGGCCCGGTGAGGCCGGGCGCCAGCTACTGCTGGTACATCCCCTCGATCTGCACGGCGTACTTCTCGGCGATCGGCCGCCTCTTCAGCTTCATCGTCGGGGTCAGCTCATCTCCCCCGGGCAGCCAGTCGCCGGCCACGATGTGAAAGCGCTTGATCTGCTCGACGCGCGCCAGCCGCTCGTTGGCCGCATCGACCGCCTCCTGCACCGCGGCGCGCACCTGCTCTGAGGCGGCCAGCTCGTCCAGCGAGCTGCCCTGCAGGCCGTTGCCCTGCGCCCACGCAGGGGCGAAGTCGGAGTCGAGCACGATCAGCGCCGTGTTGTAGCGGCGTCCGTCGCCGATCGCACACACCTGGCCGATCAGCGGCGAGGCGCTCTTCACCGTCGCCTCGATGTTGGCCGGCGACATGTTCTTGCCGGCCGCGTTGATGATCAGCTCCTTCTTGCGGTCGACGATCCTCACATACCCGTCATCGTCGATCTCCGCCACGTCGCCGGTGTGCAGCCATCCCTCCGCGTCGATCGCCTCCGCCGTGCGCTCCGGCGCGCCCCGGTAGCCGCTCATCACCATCTGCCCGCGCATCAGCAGCTCGCCATCCTCGCCGAGGCGCACCTCCACGCCGGGCGCAGGCGGGCCGACCGTGCCGAGCCTGATCGCCTCCGGCGGATTCACGCAGCCGGCCCCGCAGGTCTCCGACATCCCCCACAGCTCGGCGAGCGGAACCCCGATCGCATGGAAGAGCTCCAGCACCGGAAGGGGGGTGGGCGCCGCCCCGACGTTGACCGCCGCGATCTGGTCGAGCCCGAGCATCGCGCGCAGCCCTGAGAAGATCTCCGCGTCGGCCGCCCGCACGCGCTCGTCGAGCTCCGCGGGGACCTCCTGCCCGCGTTGGGTGAGGCGGACCCGCTGCAGGCCGGCATCCAGCGCGTCGCGCACCGCCTCGCGTCGCTGCTCGGGCTGGCTCTCCAGCATCCCCTCCAGCCCCGCCTTCAGCTTCTCCCAGATCCGCGGCACCGCGAAGAACCACTGCGGGCGCACTTCCGGCAGGTAGGAGAGCACCTGCCGCGGGTCGGGGCAGGTGGTCACCTCCATCCCATAGACGATCGGCAGGTAGTGGTGGGCGGTGCGCTCGGCGATGTGGGCGGCCGGCAGCCAGGAGATCACCCGCGAGCCCTCCGGGAAGCGCACGATCTGCTCCACGCAGGCGACCGCCGCCATCATGTTGCGGTGCGTCAGCTGCACACCCTTCGGCGGCCCGGTCGTGCCGGAGGTGTAGATCAGGGTGAGCACCCCGTCCGGCTCCACCGTGGCGGCGAGCCCCTCCGGCGCCGCCGGCGCGTCGCGCCCCGCCCGCTCCAGCTCGAGCAGGCTGAGCAGCCCGTCCTCCCGCTCCGGCTCTTCATCGACGACGACCACGTGGCGCAGGCCGGGCAGGGCGGCTCGCGCCTGCAGCAGGCCGTCCAGATACTGGGACTCCACGACCGCGATCTCCGTCTCCGCGTCGGCGAGCAGAAACTCGATCTGGTTGGGCGCATAGGTCTGATAGACCGAGAACGGCGTCGCGCCCAGCATCACCGCGGCCATGTCGCAGAGGTGGAACTCCGGACGGTTGGAGAGCAGCAGGGCGAGCGTCCCGCCGGAGCGCAGGCCGAGCCCGTGCAGGCCGGCCGCGATCTCACGCGAGCGCTGGCGCCACTGCGCCCAGGTGATCGTGCTCTGATCGTCCTTGGTGCGAATCGCGACCCGGTCGGGCTTCGCTGCCACCGTCGCCTCGAAGGCGGCGAGGATCGTTCGCGGCGGCTCCGCCGCCTCAAATCCCTCCCCCATCTCTGACCGGTGGACCTCTGAAGTGCTCATCGTCGTCGCGGCGGCTCCTCATGCTCCGCCGCAGCCCCATCCTACGCCGGGCGGGCCGCTCACGCTATCCGGCGATCCTGCCAATGTCGTTGGAGAGGCCGTTTATGACCAGGAAGGCGAGCAGGACCAGGCCGACCGAGCTGAAGCGCCACATCGCCGTCAGCGAGACCCGCTTTCCGCGCAGCTTCTCGGCCAACGACCAGAGGATGTGCCCGCCGTCCAGCGGCAGGAACGGGAAGAGGTTGACGACGCCGAGGATGAGCGAGACGTAGCCGATCACGACCAGCGCCCTGCCGAGACCGGTCGCGACCGCCTGCTGGGTGATCTCGGTGATCCCGACGATGCTGGAGACGTGTTCGCGTTCTTTTTCGTTGACGATCGCCCTGCCGATCCCCGCGATCGTCTCGGTCGTCGCTTTCCACATCACCGCCGCGGAGGTCCCCGCCGCCGCGAGCGGGCCGAAGCTGCGGGGCACCGCGCCGAAGTCGAAGCCGACGAGCATCCGTCTCTCCTTGGCGTCATATTGAGGCCGGATCGAGACGGGGACCTGCTTGCCGTCGCGTGCGAGAAGCAGATGCACGGGCCTTGCCCCACGACAGCCATCGGTGGGCGTTCCCGGGCACGTGTCCGCGCCGATCAGCTTGACCGCGAGCGCGGGGGTCGCCTTGCGCCCTTCGATGCGCACGATCCGGTCGCCCGGATGCAGCACCCCGTCTGCCGGCAACCCCTTCAGGACCCCCGAGACCTCGGTGCTCAGGCGCGCCGTCTGCGCGCCCGGGTCGAGGTTGCCGAGGATTTCGGCGCCCCCGAGGCTGCCCATCATCAGCACCGCGGCGAACAGGACGAACGCGATCAGCAGATTCACGGCCGGGCCGGCGAGGATCACGGCGATCCGCTGCCACGGCGGCCTGTTGTAGTACGCGCGCCTGGCCACCTCCGGCTCCAGCTCCTTGATCTCCTCCGGGTTCATCCCGGTGATCTTCACGTAGCCGCCCGCCGGGATCGCGCCGATCCCATACTCGGTCTCCCCGCGGCGGACCTTCGCGATGGTCGGCGGAAAGAACACCGAGAAGCGCTCGACCCGCATCCCGACCGCCTTGGCCACGGTGAAATGGCCGAGCTCGTGCAGGACGATCAGGGCGACGATCCCGAGGATGGTGATTGCCCAGCTCACGGGATCAGTCTGGCAGGCCGAGCGCTCCGGCCGGGCGGTTGCCACGATCGGCAATCACGCGACCACCCCCTCCGCCCCTGCGCCATCGCGGGCCGGCTCCCCGGCGGGCAGAAGCCAGCCGTTCAGGGCGGCCTCCGCGCCGGGGCGGCTATGCGAGCGCGGCGACCGTCTCGGAGGCGAGCTCGCGCGCGCCGCGATCGGCCTCGTAGAGCGCATCGAAGGACGACACCCGCTCGGCGGGCAGCCGCTCCAGCGTCGCCTCGATCACGGCCGCGATCGCGGTGAAGGCCAGCCGCCCCGCCAGGAACGCGTGGACGGCCACCTCGTTTGCCGCGTTCAGCACGCATGGCGCGGTGCCGCCGGCCAGCGCCGCGGCCCGGGCGAGCGACAGGCATGGGAACGTGCGGGAGTCGACAGGCTCGAAGGTGAGCGCGCCCAGCCCGACCAGGTCGACCGGCTCGATCGGCAGATCGACGCTCTCGCCGCCGTGCAGGGCATATGCGATCGCCAGGCGCATGTCGGGCGGGCCGATGTGGGCGAGCATCGCACCGTCTGCGAGCGTGACCAGCCCGTGGATCGTCGACTGCGGATGCACCACCACGTCGATCTGCTCATACGGCGTGCCGAACAGGTGATGGGCCTCCATCACCTCCAGCCCCTTGTTCATCAGGGTCGCGGAGTCGATCGTGATCTTTCCGCCCATCGACCAGGTCGGATGAGCGAGCGCCTCCTGCACGCTCACCTGCTCCAGCTGCTCCACGCTCATCCCCCTGAACGGGCCGCCGCTCGCGGTGATCGTAAGGCGGCGCACCGATCCGGGCGCACACCCCGCCAGCAGCTGATGCAGAGCGGCGTGCTCGGAGTCGACCGGCAGGATCTGCGCGCCGGTCGCCTCCGCCAGCGCCGTGACCAGCTCCCCGCCGACCACGAGCGACTCCTTGTTGGCGAGCGCCAGCTCGATGCCCTCCCCGAGCGTGGCGACCGTCGGCCCGAGCCCGGCCGAGCCGACCAGGGCGTTGAGCACCAGGTCGGCTTCGGACTCCACCACCAGCCGCACGAGCCCCTCGGCCCCGCTCAGCACCTCTCCTCCGGTCCACGCCTCGGCCGCCCGGGCGGCGGCATCGGGCTCGCTCAGAGCGATCCGCGCGACGCCCGTCTGGCGCGCCTGCGCTACCAGCTGCTCCCAGGAGCGCTGCGCTGAGAGCCCGACCAGCTCCAGCTCGCCGTGCGATCGGGCGACCACGTCGAGTGCCTGGGTGCCGATCGAGCCGGTCGCACCCAGGACCAGGAGGCGTCTGCGGTCGCTCATCGCCGCCCAGGGTAATGCTCGCGCGCCCCTCCGCGCGTGGACGGCGCGCAGCTCACGTGTAGGCGAGCCAGATGTAGTACCCGATCACGACCGTGAAGAGCACGGCGTCCAGCCGGTCGAGCGCGCCGCCGTGGGCGCCGAACATCGAGCCGGCATCCTTGGCGCCGGCGTCGCGCGTGATCAGCGATTCGAACAGGTCACCGATCGGGC
>DAHVAB010000091.1 GCA_027314825.1 Solirubrobacterales bacterium | reverse complement strand
CGCTGGAGAGCCACCTTGAAGGCCTGCGGCGGCGCGCCGGCGCTGCTCGCCGGGCGAGTCGGGCCCTGCCCTGTCGCCGGCGCGGTGGCCGTCGTTGTGGCGCTCGTGGAGGTGGAGGTCGACGTCGTGCTCGCGGGCGGCGCCGGCGGCGCGACCGGCGTCGAGGTGCTGGACGTGCTCGACGTGCTCGTGCTCACCGGGCCGGACGCTGGCACCGACGTGCTCGTCCCCGTCGTGGTCGTCGTTGTCGTGGTGCTCGGCGAGCCCGTGGCGGTCGAAGTCGTCGTGCTCGTCGCAATGGTGCTCGCACTCCTGGAGCGGCTCGCCGTCGGGCTCGCGGCGAGAGCCGCCGGCGCGAGCGCGGCCGCCGGCAGCAGCGAGAGCGCCATGGCGCCGAGGATGCCGGCGAAGAGATGAAGTGGCTCCCGGCGCACCGTCAGCTCCCCAGCAGGTATTCGAGGAGCCGTTCGCCGGCACCGGAGGGTTCGCTCGGCGGCGTGTAGCTGGTCGTGCCCGAGGCTGCGCCGCCGACCGGCGCGCTCGGCGGCGCGGTCGCGCCGGCGGTCGGGCCGGGCGCCGTGCGTCCTTCGCCTTCCCGGCCCGGATACTCGGCGATCGCCTTCGCCAGGGGGACGCCTTTGAGGATCGCGAGCGTCCGCTTCATGACGGTGGAGGTGGCGGCGCTCGCCTTCGCGGCGGAGGCGGTCGCGCCGCCGCTCACGAAGTTGGCGCTGCAGGTGGCGCTCGTGACCGTCTTGTAGCCGAGGCATGTGTCGCCGACCACCTCGGCCCGCAGGAAGTGGCCGAGCTTGTCGTAGCCGTTGGTGGTGCCGGCTCCCAGGAAGATGAAGTCCATGATCCGCTCCAGGCCGCCCGTTTCGCGGATGCCGTGCTTGCTGGCCAGGAGCTTGGCGAAGCTCTGCGCGAACGGCTTGGCGGCCCCGCCGAGCGCTTCCAGGCGCCGCAGCAAGGGCTTCGAGGCGTTCAGCGCCGGCCCGGTGATCTTCCCGGTCCTGCCGAGGCTCTTCAGATAGGCGTCGGTGCTGTTCGAGAACGGGGCGAGGTTTTCGAAGGCCTGGTCGAGTCCGGGCGCAGCCGCGTTCAGGTATTCGAAGGTGGGCGTCGTCTGTTCGGCGAACTGACCTATCCGCTGAGTGGCCGGCCCGAGCTGTTCGAGGAAGGCGGGGAACTGGGCGAGGTCTTCTTTGAGGGCCGCCAGGTGGCGCGCGCTCGCTCTGGCCACCGTGTTGCTGTGGGCGATGAAGCCGGCGAAGCTGCCGCGGTTGGCGGCCCACGGCGCGAGTGCCCTGTTCGATTCTTCGGCGAGGTTGGCCAGCACCCGGTTCTGGGAGGCGAAGATGTGCAGCACCCTTTCCAGCTGGTGCAGCCCCGGGTTTGCCCGCTGGATCACTTCGTGCAGTTCGCTGCCGCGACCGGCGAAGCCGGCTCCGAGTTCGTTGAGGATGATCCGCAGCCGCTGCGCCTCCGGCAGGCGCGTTATGTCTTCGAGCTGGTCGGCGCCGACGGGGCTGTGGGTGTTGGTGAGAGGCAGCAGCCGTTCGCCTGCCCCTTCGCCGGAGGCGATCACGTGCAGCGGCGGCGGCAGCGGGGTGCCTTCCGGCCGCGGCTGGCTGGGGGCGCAGTTTACGTACTTCTCGCCGAGCAGCGACTGGATGTTGATCGTGCAGCTGGCGTCGGCGCGGAAATCCTGGAAGCCGGGGTTTTCGATGTGCAGGGAGACGGCCGCCTTGCCCTGCGGGGTCGGAACGATTTCCCCGACCGTGCCGACCTTGACTTCGTCGACCTTGACCTCCTCGCCTTCGGTGAGGTTGGCGGCGTCGTCGAAGATCGCGCGCACCCGGTAGCTGCCGTTGGGGCCGCCGGCGGCGGTGCTCAGAAGCACGGTGGCGAGCGCCGCGGCAATGAGCGCCGCCGCGGCGAGAAAGCCCCACGCACCCCTCCTGCCGACGCTGCTTCTCCTCACCCCGATCCTTCCTCGATGCCCGGCAGCATCGGGGGCGGCCCTCCGACCCCGTCACCGGAATCCGAGCCGCCCCCGCGCCACCGCCGTTTGGACTGCGCCCGGCCGCACGGCCGCCCCTCCTGCGGGGAGGTGCGCGGCCGGGCGGCCAAGGCCCTACGCCCTACTGCGGGCTGTCACTGCCTGTGCTGCCGTTGCTTGGCCTGACCCCCGTGCGTCCTATTTGCGGCCCTTGGCCTTGTGCTTGCCCTGGTGCATGCGATGCCCCTTGGCCTTGTGCTTGCCCTTCTTCGAGCTGCTGCTCTTATGCGCCCTGTTGCCGTGGCTGGCCTTGTGACCCTTGTGGCCCTTGCCCTTCTTGCCTTTGCCTTTGCTCACGACCGAGCCCTTGGGGCACGGCGCGGTCGCAGTGGCGGTCTGCTCCTGCCAGGTCGATTCTGCGCCGGCTCCGAACCACAGTTCGGCCTTGACTTTGAACCCGGCCTTCGGGCAGCTCTTCGGCATGTAGCCGTAGGAGACCAGCTTCTTGCCCTTCTTCAGGGCGGCGCCGACCTTGACGTTGATGTATTCGGCCGATGCCGGCGGCGCGCCGGGCACGGCTTCGATCAGCGGCACCGCCGTGTTCAGTTCCTCGCCGAACGGACCGCTGGCCGGCTTCAGACCGCCGGACGCGAACTGTTCGATCACGGCCGGACGCTTGCCTTCGATCCAGAAGGTCAGGCCGCCGCCGGGCGCGAAGTAGCCCTGCACCAGCACGTTCTCGTGGACGTGCGTGGTGGCGAACGTGACCACGCCCCTGGCTTCGCCCGGAGGGCTGGCCAGCGAGGTCTTCGGGCACGGCGGTTCGAGGTGTTCTTCGAAGGTCCGCTGCGGGCAGGTGCCGAAGCCCTGCGTGTGGATCTTCGTGCCCTTCGGCAGGTAGAACTTCACCCTGCGCAGCGGCGCCGGCGAGTATTCGTAGGCCGGCAGGCCGGGGAATTCGGTCGCCGTCGGGTATTCGGTGCCCTTGATCGTGAACGTCGCTTCAAGCGCGGTCGGCGCACCGAGGATGTTGCCGGTGCCCGGCCACGTGGGGCCGCTCTTCGTTTTGAGGTTCTTCGGGATCGGCACCGCGCGAGCCTTGAGATGGACTTCCGGGGCTGCCGACGCAACCGCCGGAATCCCCAGGACCGCAAGGCCGAGCAGGGCCAGGAAAATGGATGCTTTTCGCATCAGCTGCTCTCTCCTCTGGAAGTTGACAGATCCGCCTCGATCCGGGTAGCTCCGAGACCCTGACGGCCCGGCGACATCGAGACCCCCGAGCCTGACGGCACGAGGAGAAATGACGTGACCGACGCAACGATACCATCGCCGGGAGCGGGCGCAAGTTCGAGTGATCGACATGCAGACGCCGATCCACCCGCCTGGCTGGCCCGCCAAACAGGCGAAAGCCTCCGTTGCGCGCTGCGCCGAGCGGTCACCCGGCACCGCAGATGGGGCGGCCCGAGCGGGACTGCTGGCGCGGGCCGGGGCGGGAGCGCGCACGGCCCGAGAGGGGGGGTGGGGCGCCCGCGCCGAACCCTCCACGAGCCTACCCTAAGCCTCAAGCTGAGCCTGAGCCTTCCCCTCCGAGCTGCATCTGCTCACCGGCGTAGCGCACGCCCACAGGCTCCAGGATCACCTGCCGCGGCCCCTCCTCGACACGCCCGGCGAGCAGCGCGCTCAGTCCCATATCCACGGCGATCGACGCGGCCCGCTCTCCCTCTCCCTCTCGGCAGTAGAGCGCGAGGCCGGCGCCCATGTTCAGCGTGCTGTAGGCGGCGGGCGCGTCCATTCCCGCCTGCTCGGCCAGGAAGGAGAGGACCGGAGGCACCGGCGGCAGCGAGGCGATCCGGTATGTCAGCTGCGCCGGGCTTCGCATCAGCTTCAGCAGTCCGTGGCCGGTGATGTGGCTGATGTAGGAGATCTCCAGGCCACGCTCCATCAGGGCGGCTATGAGCGGCACGTAGATGATCGAGGGCGCGAGCAGCGCCTCGCCGAGCAGGCTGTCGTCGACCAGCCTGGTGGCGTAGCCATCCGGTAGGCGGCCGGCGATCATCCGCGCCAGCGAGGCTCCGTTCGCATGCAGGCCGTTGGAGCCCACCAGCACGATCTCATCGCCCGCCTGCAACCCGTCGCCGAGGATCGGATCACGGCCGGCGGGCAGCGCCCCCACCGCCGATCCGGCGAGCTCGATCTCCTCGGCGGCCAGCAGGCCCGGCAGCGTCGGCGACTCGCCTCCCCCCCAAGTGCAACCGGCGTCCTCGCAGGCCCGGCGCCAACCGTCCAGCAGCGATGCGGTGCGCGACTGCTCTGCGTACCACTCCGAGGAGCCGGTCGCAAAGTACGCGGCCGCCACCAGCGGCAGCGCGCCGACGCAGCAGAGGTCGTTCACGATCGCCGCCACCGTGTCATACGCCACCGCGTCGAAGCGCTCGACGCCCACCGTGAGCACATACTCAGCGGCGGCCTGCTGCAGGAGCGCCGGCGCCGCAACCTGCGCGGAGAGGTGCTCGCGATCGCGACCGCGCGAATGCGCCGCCGCCTGGAGGCCGAGGCCGACGCGGACCCGGAGTTCCAGCGCCTGCTCGACGAGGTCGTGGCGCGGCGCATGGACCCGGCGACGGCGGCCGCGCAGCTGCTCGCCGAGGACCGCCAGGGCGAGATCGCCCCCTGATCGCCGATCGTTCTGCGCTCGGAGCGCGCAGCTCGGGTGGCGGCGGCGCGCAGCCTGCCGCTCTGGAACGGGGGGCTGACGCGCTGCGCAGCCTCAGCGGCAGTAGGAGCGGGCGAGCTCCACGAGTAGCCGCACCCCGTAGCCGGAGGCGTGCTTGGGCGCGTACTCGCGGCCGAGATCCCAGGCGGAGCCGGCGATGTCCAGGTGCGCCCACGGGACCTCGCCGACGAAGTTGGAGAGGAAGGTGGCGCCGATGATCGTCCCAGCCTTGCGCCCTTCCGGCGCGTTGTCGATGTCGGCGTATGTGCCCTTCAGAAGCTCCGCGTACTCCTCGTGCATCGGCAGGCGCCAGGCGATCTCTCCCGTGGCCGCGCCCGCGGCCAGCACCCGCTCGGCCAGCTCATCGTCGTTTGAGACGAGGCCCGAGTAGGTGGAGCCGAGCGCGATGATCACCGCGCCCGTCAGCGTCGCCAGATCCACGAGCCGCTCGGCCCCGAGCGAGATCGCGTGCGACAGGCAGTCGGCGAGCACGAGCCGCCCCTCCGCGTCGGTGTTGTTCACTTCGATCGTCTTGCCGTTGGCGGCCCTGACGATGTCGCCCGGCTTGACCGCGGTGCCGCTCGGCAGGTTCTCGGTCGCTCCGATCACCGCGATCACCTTCAGCGGCAGCTGCAGGCGTGCGATCGCGGCGGTCGCCTGGATAGCGGCCGCGCCGCCGGACATGTCGAACTTCATCTCCGCCATCTTCGCCCCCGGCTTCAGCGAGATGCCGCCGCTGTCGAAGGTGACGCCCTTGCCGATGATGCCGAGGGTAGGCGCCGCCGTCGTGCCGCGCATCGCCTCCGCGGGCGGCTCGTAGCGCATGGTGATCAGCGCAGGCTCGGCCGCGGAGCCCTGCGCCACCGCGGCGAACGCGCCCATCGAGCGTGCGATCAGCCCGGAGCGTCCCTCCACCTCGACGGAGAGGTGCTCGATCTCCTCGCCCAGCGCACGAGCGTGATCGGCGAGCGCGCTCGGGGTGAGATCGTTGGCCGGCCGGTTCTGCAGCTCGCGGGCGCCGTTGACCGCCTCGGCGACGAGTGCCGCCTGCTCGACCGCCCGGCTGCGATCGCTCGGGGCCGAGATCGTGAGCGCCTCCAGATGCGCAGGGCTACGCTCCTCGCTGCCGGCCGCGGCCGACTTGAACCGCTCGAAGCGGTAGTCGGCGAGGATCGTCCCCTCCACGATCGCGCCCGCGATGCTCGGCGCTTCCAGCGCCGTCCGCACGGCCGCCTCGGCCGCGGCGATATCGCCCGGCAGCTGCCAGCAGAGCCTGCGGCAGCCGAGCTCTCGCGCGCGTGCGCGCACGGCGGCCGCAGCGACCCTGGCCCGCTCCGGGGTCAGCGTCTCGCGCGAGCCGAGGCCGACCAGCAGCCAGCGCCTGCCCTCCGCGTGGGCGAGCGCGAGCGACTTGAACGCGGCGCGAGCCTCGCCGGAGGCGAGGAGCTCGGCGGCCTGCTCCGGCGCCGGCCCGGCCAGGCCCTCGTCCTCCAGCACCCCGACGACGACGGTGTCGGCCTCGACCTCGGCGCCCGGCTGCGTTGAGAAGGAGACCTCGATCATCGCTCGCGCACGATATCCGGCTCGCTAGGATGGCGTCCAGCCGGACGCAAAACCACGCCCCGAGGAGAAGCCCGCCAGATGCCGCAGACCGTGATCATCAGCACCGCACGCACTCCCATCGGCAAGATGGGCGGGAGCATCTCCTCGCTGCCCGCCACCGAGCTCGGCGCGATCGCGATCGGCGCCGCCCTGACGCGCGCGAACGTGGAGCCCGAGCAGGTCGAGCACGTCGTGATGGGCCAGGTGCTGCAGGCCGGCCAGGGCCAGATCCCCTCCCGGCAGGCGCAGATCAAGGCGGGGATCCCGAAGGAGGTCTCCTCGGAGACGATCAACAAGGTCTGCGCGTCGGGCCTTCGCTCCTGCGTGATCATCGACCAGGCGATCCGCGCCGGGGACATGGAGCTCGCGGTCGGCGGCGGGATGGAGTCGATGTCAAACGCCCCCTACCTGCTGCCGGGCGCCCGCTTCGGCTTCCGGATGGGAGATGTCAAGGCGCTCGACGCGATGGTCCACGACGGGCTGACCAACCCCTTCTCCGGCAAGCAGATGTTCGTGGAGGCGACGGACATCTCAGACGAGCTGGAGATCACCCGCCCCGACCTCGACCGCTTCGCATTGCGCTCCCACGAGCTGGCGCTGAAGGCGATCGACGACGGGCGGATGTCCGAGGAGATCGTCCCGGTCACCGTCAAGGGCCGCAAGCAGGACACCGTCGTCGAGGTCGACGAGGGTCCCCGCCGCGACACCTCCCTGGAGCGTCTGGCGGGCCTGCCCGGCCTGGTGGGCAAGGAGGGCTCGCACACCGCCGGCAACTCGCCGGGCGTCAACGACGGCGCCGGCGCGCTCGTGCTCGCCTCCGATCGGTGGGCGGCAGAGAACGGCAGGGAGGTGCTCGCCGAGATCGTCGCCCACGCCCAGAGCGCCAACGACTTCGCCTACCTGGCCACCACCCCCGCCTCCGCCGCCAAGAAGGCGCTGGAGAAGGCGGGCCTGCAGCCCGGCGACATCGACCTCTGGGAGATAAACGAGGCGTTCGCGTCGGTCGCTCTGAACTCGATCCGGATGCTCGGCATCGACGAGGACCGTGTCAACGTCAACGGCGGCGCCGTCGCGCTCGGCCACCCGATCGGCGCCTCCGGCGCGCGGATCATCGGCGCGCTGGCGATGGAGCTGCGCCGCCGCGGCGGCGGCCTCGGCTGCGCCGCGATCTGCTCCGGCGGCGGCCAGGGCGACGCGCTGATCGTGCGGGTCGGAGGCTAGCGGCTGCAGGTGGCGCCTCAGCACGGCTTCATCGGGGGCGGTGGCCCGGAGGCACGGGTCGCGCCGTCCGCGCAGGGCGCGAGCGACCCCGCGGGGGCCGCGGGGGCCGCGGCGGCGGGGGCTGCGCCCGGGGCATCGGCCAACGGCGCCGCGGCCAACGGCGCCGCCACCCGCGCGGATCCAGGCGACGAGCGTGCCGGCGCCGCCGCTGCAACGGTGGCCGCCGCGCGTGCCGCGCGCGACTCCACGCCGGGCCCGCCGAAGGCGGGCGCATTCTTCGACCTCGACCGCACGCTCATGGCCGGGTCATCCGGCGTCTTCTTCGCGAAGGCCGCCTTCGAGACCGGCATGATCTCCCGCCGGCGGCTGGCCAGGGACCTCTACGAGGGCCTGCGCTTCCGGCTGCTCGGCTCGACCGACGATCGCGCCGACGCGGTCCGCGTCCGGGTCGGGCAGATGATCGCGGGCGTGCCGGTGCGGGAGATGGAGCGGCTCGCTCCGCGCGTGCTCGCCGGCGTGCTGCCGCGTCTCTACCCGGAGATGCTGGCCAGCGCGTACGCCCACCAGGATGCCGGCCGGCAGGTCTACATCATCACCGCCGCCTCCCAGGAGATGGCCGAGCTGCTCGCTCACGTGCTCGCCTTCGACGGCGGGCTGGGCTCGCGCTCGGAGATCCGTGACGGGCTCTACACGGGTCGCGCGGCCGGACCCTTCAACTACCGTGAGGGAAAGGCGCTCGCGCTGCGTGAGCTCGCCGAGCGGGAGGGGCTCCAGCTGGCCGCCTCCTACGCCTACTCCGACTCCGAGTCGGACCTG
>DAHVAB010000090.1 GCA_027314825.1 Solirubrobacterales bacterium | reverse complement strand
CCTTGTCGGTCTCGATCTCCAGCAGCTCATCGCCGACTGCGACCGGGTCGCCGGAGCCGATCAGCCACTTCAGGATGGTGCCCTGCTCCATCGAGTCGGAGAGGCTTGGCATCGTGATGTCTGTCATCTGGCTCTCCTCAGCGGATCAGGTCGAGGGCGGCGCCGACGATCGTGTCGGTGTCGATGCCGAAGTGGCGGTAGAGGTCGTCGACATCGCCTGACTGGCCGAAGTCCTCGACGCCGAGGGACGTGATCGGGGCGCCGCCGACAGCAGCAAGGAATGCGAGCGTGTGGGGATGGCCGTCGCAGACGGTCACGATCGGCGCGGTGCGCTGTGCGGGGAAGATCTCCTCCAAGACCCCGGCGTCACCGTCGCGAAGGCCCTGCCGGACCTGCAGCGCCCGGAAGATCAGGTCCGGGGAGGTGAGGCAGATCACGTCGGCATCGATCTCCGCCTCCGCCAGCTCGGCGGCGGCGGCGAGCGCCTCGATGACCATCACGCCGACGGCGACGATCGAGACGGCGGGCGTGCCGGCGGCGCGACGCAGGTGGTAGCCGCCGGCCAGCACGGCGTGGCGGCGTGCCTCGCGTGCCGCCGGGTCGCTGGGTACCGCGGCGAGCGTCTGGTCGATCGGGCGCGTGGAGAGGCGGAAGTAGGCTGAGCTTCCGTCGGGGCGCCCGAGCCGGCCGAGCGCGTGCAGCAGCGTCCACTCCAGATCCTGCCCGAAGGCCGGCTCCCACGCGGTGCATTGTGGCTGCTCGATTCCGATCGAGGGGGTGACGATCGACTGATGGGCACCGCCCTCGGCGGCAAGGGTGACACCGGAGGGGGTGCCGATCAGGATCGACTGGCCGCCGGCATAGATGCCGAACGACCACGGCTCCAGCGCCCTGCCGACGAAGGGGTCGTAGAGCGTTCCGATCGGCAGCAGCGGCTGTCCGTCTCGTGACCAGGTGGCGCCCAGCTCGCCGAGCATGCCTGCGAGGTTGACCTCCGCGATTCCCAGCTCGATGTGCTGGCCGCGGCTCGACTCGCGCCAGCGCACGAGCGTGTCGGTGTCGTCGGCGAACCAGTCGACCCTCTCGCCCGGGTTCCAGATTCCGGCACGGTTGATCCAGCCGCCGAGGTTGGTGGAGGAGGCGACGTCTGGACTGACGCTCACGACGTGGGCGGCGACCTCCGGCGCGGCGTGCGCCAGGTCGGAGAAGAAGCGGCCGAACGCCTGCTGGGTGGAGGCTCGGCCAGCGTGGTTGCGGCCAACCTCGGCGGGGACCGCGGGCGCCGATCGCTGCTGCGGCGGCTCGCGCCGCAGCCTCTCGGCGGTGCTCCTGCACAGATCGGCCTCCGGGGTGCCCTCCTCGAACCCGGCCCAGGGGTCGGCCACATCCGCGCCAAGCTCGGCGGCCAGCTCCTCCCACTGGGCGGCGCTGAGCAGCGCCTGGTGGTTGGCCGGGTGGCCTTCGGTCGGCAGGCCGAAAGCCTTGATGGTGTAGGCGAAGACCACGGTGGGGCGGTCGGTCGTGGAGTCGGCGGCACGGAAGGCGTCGAGCAGGTCGAGCAGATCGTGGCCGCCGAGATCGCGCACGGCGAGCCGGAGCTCCGCGTCCTCCAGATCGGCGATCACCCGTTGCACGTCGCGCCGCCCGCGGCCCTGGCCGGGCAGCCGCTCGCGCAGCTCCGCGGTGGTTCCGCGCAGCAGCCGCTGGTACTCCTCGTTGCTCATCGCGTCGATCCGCCGCTCCAGCGCGCCGCCGCCCTGGCGCGCGAAGAGCTCGCGCAGTCGGCGCCCGTACTTGACTGCGATCGTCTGCCAGCCGGCCGCCTCGAACATGGCGCCGATCCGGCCGGCCGCGATGTCGGGCACGATCCGGTCCAGCGACTGCCGGTTGAGGTCGACGACCCACAGAACCTCGCCGAGCTGCGGGACCATCGGGTCGACGAGCGCCTCCCAGATCGCTCCCTCGTCCAGCTCGGCATCGCCGAGCAGGGCGATCTGGCGCCCGCCCCGAGGCACGTCGAAGTGGCCGGCGACATAGCGGTGGGAGATCGCGCTCCAGAGGGTCGCCGTCGGGCCGATGCCCTCCGAGCCGGTGGAGAAGTCGACGCGGTCGGGATCTTTGGAGCGGCTGGTGTAGCTCTGAAGGCCCCCGAACGCGCGCAGCTCGGTCAGGTAGCGGCGATCGAGCTCGCCCAGCAGGTAGTTGATCGCGTGCAGGACGGGTGAGGCGTGCGGCTTGACCAGCACCCGGTCCGGTGCGCGCAGGTGGGAGAACCAGAGCGCCGACATGATGCTGACCATCGAGGCGGAGGAGGCTTGGTGGCCGCCCACCTTCACGCCGGAAGGGGTCACGCGCACCCGGTTGGCGTGGTGGATCATCGTGGTGGAGAGCCACAGCAGCCGGCGCTGGACCGATTCGAGAGCCTCGAGCGGGATTTCCTCGCGCGCCTGGGTCACAGCTGCTCCGCCGCTCTTCATGAAGAAATCAAAGCAAGCCTGCGGCGTGACGCATTCAAATCGGGCGTAGAAGTGGGAAAGACGCAGGAAAACAATGGCCGAAGGCCGTTCGAGATATGATTCAGTCATGACTGAGCGTGCCGTGGCACTCGATGGGACGGATTTCGAAATCCTGGAGCTGCTGCGGCGCAACGCCCGACGCACGCTCGCCGACATCGCCCAGCGTGTGAGCCTCTCGGCGCCGGCCGTCAAGCGGCGCGTGGAACGGCTCGAGGGCGCGGGGGTGATCACGGGGTACACGGTGGAGATCGACCACGCGATGCTCGGCCAGCCGATCGAGGCGTTCACCGAGCTGCGCTTCGGCGGCTCGACGAAGGTGGCGGACATCAAGGGCGTGGCCGCCGGCCTGCCCGAGGTGCAGGCGATCTACACGACCGCCGGCGACCCGGACGCCCTCGCGCACATCCGCGTCCGCGACGTGGCGGACCTGACCCGGGTGATCGACCGGCTGCGCCGCAGCGGGCGTGTCACCGGGACGAAGACGCTGATGGTGCTGGACACGCTCGTACCCGGGCTGGCGATCCGGCGCTGAGCCGTGCTGGGCTGCCCGGTGCGCCGCGCCGCTCAGTCCTCGCCGCCGGCGAGCCTCGGTCCGGCGACCACGCCACTGTCGTGCAGGCGTCCGATCTCGCGGTCGCTCATGCCGAGGATCTCGGCCAACACCTGGTCGGTGTGCTGCCCGAGCGCCGGCGCCGGCGCTACCGGCAGGCGCGGCACGGCGGAGAAGCGCAGCGGCGAGGCCGGCGCCAGGTAGGAGCCGATCCCGGGCTGCTCGATCGTCTGGAACATCGGGTTGGCCTCAGAGCAGCGGGGGTCTTCGCCGACCAGCTGACGGAAGGTCTGGTACGGACCCCAGGAGACATCGCTGGCATCGAACTGATCGCGGATCTGAGCCAGCTCGCGCGAGGCGAACCAGGGGCGCAGCAGGGCGGCGATCAGATCGCGCGCCTGGAAGCGGCCGCTCTCGGTGCTGAGGTCGTGGCCGGTGGCCCGCTCTATCTGCTCGCAGGCCTTGCCGATGCCCGTCTGCTCGCGCAGCGACTGCCACTGGGATGCGGTGAGGGCTACGACCATCACGCGGCGGCCGTCGCGTGTCTCGAAGTCGTGGCCGAAGGCACCGTAGAGGTAGTTGCCGTCGCGCGGCTGGTCCTGGCCGCCGAGCTGGGCCTCGGCGATGCGGCCGAGGTTGCCGACCATCGCGAAGGCGACGTCGGAGAGAGCGAGGCGGACGAGCTGGCCGGCGCCGGTGAGGCGGCGGTGACGCTCGGCCGCCAGCAGGCCGACCGCCGCCAGCGTGCCCATCGCCACATCCCAGGCGGGCAGCACGCTGTTCAACGGCTCGGCGAGGTTGCGGGGTCCGGTGGCCCACGGAAAGCCGGTCGCGGGGTTGACGGTGTAGTCGACCTCGCTGCTTCCGTCGGGGTTGCCGGTGAGGCCGACCATCACCAGGTCGGCTCGGCGCGATGCGAGGCGCTCGTAGGCGAGCCATCCCCGTGCCGGGAAGTTGGTCAGAAACAGGCCGCCGCCCGGGCCGGGCGCGGTCACGAGAGCGCTCGCGATCTCCCGCCCGGCCTCCGAGCGCAGGTCGATCTGGATCGAGCGCTTGCCCTTGTTCATGCCGGCCCAGAACAGGCTGTTGCCATTCTTGGCCAACGGCCAGCGCTGATAGTCGAGCCCGCCGCCGATCCGGTCGAAGCGGATCACGTCGGCGCCGAGCTGGGCGAGCGTCATACCGCCGAGCGGCGCGGCGACGAACGCCGATCCCTCCACGACTCTCAGCCCGGAGAGGATGCCCGCCCCCGCGGGCTGGGCGCCGGCGGCAGGGTCGGTCGCGGTCATGCGATCACCGCGACGAAGCGCCAGTCGAGCACCTCCTCGCGGTGCTCGGAGTCCTCTCGCCGTGCGCTGACGCGTGAGCGCAGGTGCAGGAGCGCGCCCTCTCCGGGCTCCGGGAGCGACTCGATCCGCTCGAGCTCCACGACGCTCGCGAGGGTGTCGCCCTCGTAGACCGGGGCGGTGTGATCGCAGCCGTGCCATGCGACGATCGTGATGAGCTCGGGAAGCGCGAGCGTGGCCTGGGCGGCGGCGATCCCGATCGTGTGCCCGCCGTAGACGAGCCTGCGTCCCGCCTGGCCGCTGGAGCGATCGTGGTGGGCGGCGGCGACGTTCAGGCTCAGCCTGGCGAGCTCCGGGGCGCAGCTGACGACGTCGCCGTGCTCGATGCGCCATTGGCTGCCGGGTATGAGCGTGGTCTGCCGCCGTCCAGGCGCCCGTCGCGGGCCATCCAGCGCCCGAGCGAAGCGATCGAGGCGCCAGCCCCGGATCGGGGCCGCGAGCGCCTTCCGGTCGATCGCTGGCGCGATCCGCGCGAGGTCGTCATCGTGCCCGGTCCGCCCCTCGGGGTCGCGCAGCGGCAGCATCGCGCAGCGCCAGAAGTCGAGGACCTCCCGGCCCTCCTGGTCGATGGTGCGGATCCGCAGTGCGGCCAGCCCGGTGGCGCGGCGTCCCGGTCGCGGTGTCGTCTGGCGCAGCGCGACCACCTCGGTGCTGGTGTGAAGCGTGTCGCCGATCATGGGCGCCCGCCTGAAGGCGAGCCCGCGGTAGAAGAGGTTTGCGATCACCCGCTGGGTGAGCAGGGTCGACTGTCCGATCGCCACGTCGCAGACCAGCCCGGGATGGGCGAGCGTGCCCGGCAGGCCGGTCACATCGTGGGAGAGCTCGGCGTCGAGGCACAGCCGCAGGCGGCCGCCGAGGATCGCCTGGTGAGTTGCGGCGTGACCCTCGGTGAGGGTCATGGACGGCGCCGTCTCAGCGACCATGCCGACCTCCAGTTCCTCGAAGTAGGGGCCGGCGACCTCGCGCGTGTGCGGAGGATCCGGTACGTCCCGCATGCTCGACCGAGCGCTCACGAGACTATCTGCCAATGACATCTGAACATGCGCGAGCGGCAACATAGCAAGCCACCGCGGCGGCACCGCGAAGCTGGGAGGGGATCGGCTGCGCGCTGGAGGTGTGGATGGCGGCGTAGCCGCCGGGGGTCGCTGCTGGCGATCACGACTGATGCCGCGTCGCCTGGCCCCGTAGGAGCGCGACGGCGTGTGGCAGCGTGGGGATCAGGGCGGGCGCGCTCTGGGCGATGGCCCGGGGGTTGCCGGGGAGGTTGATGATGAGCGTGCGCCTGCGGATGCCGGCGGTGCCCCGCGAGAGCATCCAGTGCGGAGTGTGCTCCGCCGATGCCGCGCGGATCGCCTCCGCCACCCCCGGCGCCCGCCTCTCCAGGACCGCCTCGGTGGCCTCGGGGGTCAGGTCGGATTCGGTGAATCCGGTGCCACCGGTGGTGAGGATCAGATCGCAGCCGCCCCCGTCGGCGAGGCGGCGCAGCGCGCCTTCGATCGCCGTGCGGTCGTCCGGCAGCAGCTCGCGCGTCACGAGCTCGCCTCCGAGCGCTCCGACCAGCTCAGCGAGCGCGTCGCCTGAGGCGTCCACGCCGCCGCCGCCGCGTGCCCTGGAGGTGCTGATGGTGACGATCGCCGCCCGCAGTGGCCCGGCCGCCGATCGGAGGCTTTCGCCGATCCCATCTGCGACCGCGCCCATGCGGCCAGGATAGTGTCTGAGCGGCGGCACTCGGCCCCGCCACGGCAATGGCCACCGGCCACGGCCACCGGCCATGGCCAACAACAGCCGGCCACGGCCAACAACAGCCGGCCACGGCCACCCGGCCAACGGCCATGGCCACCCGGCCACCAACGCCCGGCCCCCGGCCGCGGCCACCCGACCACCGACACGCGGCCAACGGCCACAAACACTCGACCAGCGGCCACAAACATTCGACCAGCGGCGCCGGATGCCTCTGACAAGATCGCTTCCGTGGGCGAGCGGAGACGCGTCAGAGCAGCCGTGAGGCCGAGCGCGGACGCGGGCCCGCCAAGAGGGCAGGGCGGCGCTGCGACGCCGATCGGGCT
Organism: Solirubrobacterales bacterium; assembly: GCA_027314825.1. Lineage (GTDB taxonomy): Bacteria > Actinomycetota > Thermoleophilia > Solirubrobacterales > Solirubrobacteraceae > Palsa-744. The sequence goes on along the minus strand of DAHVAB010000090.1, from coordinate 1,986 downwards.
TGATATCGCATCGGATATCACGCGTACCAGATACCCGATACCATGTGCGGCCGTTGGAGACCCCCAGCCGAGGAGCCATGGTCCCATGCTGACGCCACCGTCCAGAAGGACGGCCGCCGATCAGGCGGAGCTCGCCCTCTTCCAGGGGATCATCGATGGGACGGTGCCGCCGGGCACGCCGCTGCGGCTGCAGGATCTCGCCGACCAGCTGGGTATGAGCATGATGCCCATTCGCGAGGCGCTGCGGCGTCTGCAGGGCCTGGGTCTGGTCGAGATCATCGCCCACAAGGGCGCCTGGGTGAGGCCGCTGACTACCGAGGACCTGCTGGATACCTACGCGACACGCATGCACATCGAGGGCCGGGCGGTCGGGCTGGCGGTCGCCAACTTCACGCCGGAGCTGGCAGAGCAGGCGCGCGCGGCTCTCCGGACGCAGGCTGAGGCGGACGAGCGCGGCGACCTGATCGCCTCGCGCGACGGCAACGAACGGTTCCACTTCATCTTCTACGAGGCTTCCGGCTCCAGCTGGCTTGTGCGCAGCATCATCCCCCTGTGGCGCAATGGTGAGCGCTATCGCGTCGAGTCGATGCGCGATCCCGAACACGTCCGCCGCCGCGCCGCCGAGCACGAGGCGATCGTGGAGGCGGCGGAGCGCGGCGAGCCCGCCGAGGCGGTCGCTGCGCTGCTCGCGCACCTGCAGAGCTCGGTCGAGCTCCTCGCCGCCGGCCTCGCTCGCGATCTCGGCGCAGACGCGGGGAGGGCGGTGCCGCCGCCGACGGTCGAGGAGGTCCTGGGTGACCCGCCGCTGAGCGGGGCGAGCCCTGGCTGAGGCTGTGCGCCCAAGCCGTCGCTGCGCGCCCGGGCCCGGAGAGCTGGCTGGCTGCAGCGCGCCCGCGCGGACCTGGGGCCGACCCCGATGGATCAGAGCAGCTCGACGCGCACCCGCTCGCCGGCTGCGACGTGATCGACCTCGGCGGGGATGACTGCTAACGCATCGGCATCGAGCATCGAGCTGAGAACGTGAGAGCCCTGCTGCTCGCGGGTCAGGTGCGCGAGCCAACCATGCTCCTCGTGGAGCTCCAGCCGGCAGCGCAGGTAGTGCGACCGCCCGACCGGCTTGCGGTAGCCGGCCGCCATCACAGCTGTCGCGCGCCGGGCGTCAGGATCTAGTCCGAGCATCGCCTGCAGCGCAGGGTGTGCAAAGAGGCGGAATGTGACCATCGCGGAGACGGGGTTGCCTGGCAGGCCGAAGACGAGTGTGGGATGCGCGTCCGCGGGCGCATCCGCGGGCGGCGGCAGCGTGCCGAACCAGGCCGGCCCGCCGGGGCGCAGCGCCACGCGCCAGAAGCGCTCCCGCACGCCGAGGTCGGCGAGCGCGCCCTTGACGTGGTCGTGGCGCCCGACGGAGACGCCGCCGGCTATGAGCACCATGTCGGCGGAAAGCCCGTGCGCGATCGCCTCGCGACTGGCGTTCCGGTCGTCGGGCAGACGGCCGCCGCCCACTGGCTCCGCGCCGGCCCCCCGCGCCATCGCGCGCAGCGAGTGGGTGTTGGAGTCGTAGATCTGCCCGGGCGCGAGCGGCCGCCCCGGCGTGGCCAGCTCGTCGCCGCTGGTGAAGATCGTGACCCGCGGGCGCCTCGCGCACCGCACCTGCTCGAGCCCGGCGGACGCGAGCAGACCGAGCGCGGCGGCCCCGAGCGGGCGCCCAGCGGTGAGGAGGATCTCGCCCTCGCGGAAGTCCTCTCCGGCGCGGCGCACGTTCTCGCCCGCCAGGACGGGCCGGCCGGGCAGCACGCGGCCGTCCCGCTCGGAGGCGTGCTCGAGCGGGAGCACGGCGTCGGCGCCGGGCGGGAGCATCGCCCCGGTGGAGATCCGCACCGCCTCTCCCGCGGCGGGCCCACGGGCAGCCGGATGGCCGGCTCGCGACTCGTCCACGATCGTGAGCGCGTCGCCGGCGCCGCTGCCGTCGCGGCCGCCCGTCTCGAC
>DAHVAB010000008.1 GCA_027314825.1 Solirubrobacterales bacterium | reverse complement strand
CGCCGGCGGGCGCGCGCCGTCGTGGAGCGCGGCGCAGGGGCGGCGGCCGGTGGCGCGATCGCGGTGCTCTCAGATGGGCAGGAGCCGGCCGCCGAGGTGATAGTGCTGCTGGCCGCAGTGGATGAGCAGGCGGCCGCCCGCGCCGCCGAGGCGATCCTGCGTGAGATGCGCGCGACGCTCTCCGGCTGCGCCCTGGCGCTCGGGCGCAGCCGCGTGGCGGCCGATCCGCTCGAGCTGCGCCGCGCCGTCGATGAGGCGCTGCTGGCGGTCAATGTCGCCGAGGGCGGCGATGGGCAGGAGCGCTGCCTGGCATTCGATGAGACCGGCGCCTACCGGCTGCTGCTCTCCACGATGAGCGAGAACCCCGGTGAGCTGCGTCGCTTCTACGAGGAGACGGTCGCTCCGATCGCAGCCTATGACGAGCAGTACGAGACCGAGCTGACCCAGACGCTCGACTCCTTCCTGGAGGCCGATGGGAATGTGGCGAGGACGGCGGAGCGCCTGTTCACACACCGTCACACGATCTACTATCGCCTGGATCGGATTCGTGAGCTGACCGGCCTGGATGTGAGCTCCACCGATGGGCGGGAGAAGCTCAGCCTCGGGTTGAAGGCGATGCGGGTGCTCGGCCTCTCCTCCGCGGCCGGCCCGGCCTCTGAGGCGGGCGCCGGCGGCGGCCGCGTCCCCCGCCGGGGCGACCCCGCCCGCTGACGGTACGGGTTCCCGCCGGGCAGCGCACCGTCGTGCGGGCCAGCGCGCGCGTCCCATTGGAGAAGGCGAAGCTCGCGGCGAACGGGAAGCCCTGCCCGGAGCAGGTCGGTGGCAGCAGGATGCCCTGCGGGCGGAAGGCGAGCGATACGCCGCCTTCGGTGTGGTAGTAGGTGAGGTGCTCAGGCCCGATCGTGGCGTGCAGCTGGATGACCGACACGAATGGGGCGCCCGGCAGCGTTTCGACGAGTGGAACGCCGATCTGCACCCTGCCGCCGAACGGTTCGGATGCGGAGAGCAGCAGGCCGGAGAAGAGCACGTTGGTGACGACCGGGTGGGTGCCTTCCGCGTAGAAGAGCAGAGCCAGATGCCCGTCGCGTTCCGGGGCGCGCAGGATCGTGATCGGAGCGTTCTCCTGAACCTCCGTGTCTCCGAGCACGACGCCGGTGGTGACGACGCCGTACCCCATCACCGAGTTGCGCGGGCATCCGCGTGGGCCCTGCGCTTCGAGCGCGGCCGGCGCGCATCTCCTGATCCCCAGGTTGTTGAGATAGAAGTTTATTCCGCGTGGGTAGCGCAGTTGCATGGAGATGAGCGGTGGCGGCACCTGGCCGGGGGGCGCGGAGAACGCGAATCTGAACTGCAGCGTGCTGCGGTGCCCGAGCCGGTATGGCTGAAACGCGGCCTGCAGGCGCGCGCCCGTCTGCGCCTGCGCGCCAGCGCCCGTCTGCGCCTGCGCGCCAGCGCCGGTCTGCGCCTGCGCGCCAGCGCCCGTCTGCGCCTGCGCGCCAGCGCCCGTCTGCGCCTGCGCGGTGGCGGCGGCGCCCGAGAGCAGCGCGAGGATGCAGGCGATGAGCGGGGGGAGCGGCCTCATTGGCGCGGCTCAGTAGCGCAGCGTTCCCGCCGTCTTTATGGTGAGCGCGTAGTTGTCGCGGTTGAAGGTGCCGTAGAGGTGCGCGGTGCCGTGCGCGTGGCGGTAGCGCCCGCTGCCGCCGGTGACGGTGAGGGTGCCGGCGAAGCTCTCCTGGATTCCGCCGCCGTGCGGCTTGGCGGCGCCGTGGCCGTCGATCCTGCCGTTGGGTGTGTAGATGGTGAACGTGCCGGTGAAGGTGGAGGCGAAGATCATGTGCACGCGCATGGAGCCGGGCAGGGTGCCGCTCGCGCTGCCCTTCTCGGAGACGGCTTCGCCGAGCGCGCCCGCGTAGTGAAGCTTGGCCACGTCGTGCGCGTACAGGCTGGCGGCGTGGCCGGCGTGCCGCCGCCGGGCGCCGTGCGCGCGTCGCGAGCGTGCGTGTGCGTGCCGCGCGATGTGCGCTGCCTGTGCGTGCCGCGCGATGTGCGCTGCGCGCGCGTCCCGGCCGTGGGTGCGGCGTGCCGCCGCGGGAGCGGCCGCGATGCACGGGATGCTCGCCATGAGCAGCGACGCCCACATGGCGCGGCGTCCTCCCTTTGATCCGCGTATGACCTTCACAGCTGCCGCCTCTCCTCGATTACAACACGCCCACCCCTGGAAACCGATCACTCTGCCAGCGCATAGTTTGGCGAGACCCGCGAGGCGATGAGGATCGGCGCGCAGGCGGCGGCGATCACGATGATGACGACGAGGGCGAAGATCGCCAGCGGCCGCGCGTCCGCGGCGAGCGTGGAGACCGGAAACCCGGTCGTGCGTCCCAGGTAGCGGTCGATGATCGCCTGGCCGTAGATGCCGGCGAGCGCCCCGGTGATGCAGCCGGCTGCCAGCAGCAGGCCGGCTTCTATTGCGAGGATGCGGCGCAGGCGAAAGGGGTGCACGCCGCATAGGCGCAGTCCCGCCAGCGCGCCGCGCCGCTGCCAGACCGCCGAGGTGATCGCCGCGGCCATCGCGAGGATCGCGGCGGCGAGCAGCACGTTTGAGATCTCCTGCAGCTGGCCGAGCCCTTCGCCTGTCAGCCGGTCGATGCTCGCCTGCAGCTGGGAGGAGGTCTGTGCGCTCAGGCCGCCTGCGCTGCCGCCGAGCAGCCGCTGGATCCGCCGGGCGACCGGCCCGGTTCGGGCTCCGGGGGTGAGCGTGACGGTGAGCGCGGTGGGTGGCGCGTCGGGCCACAGTCGCGTGTACTGGCCGGCGCCGATGAAGAGGACGCCCGGGCTCCAGGCGAGGTTGCTTGTCAGTGCGGCGATCCGGAGGTGTGCGGTGCCGCTCGGGGTGGGGATCGCGATCCGGCCGCCGAGGCCGGTGTGCTGCGCTTCGGCGATCTGGCGGGAGACGACCGCCCAGCCGCCTTCGGCCAGCCGCTCTTCGGCGAGCGGCGCCGATCCGGTGAGGATCTGGGAGGAGAGGACGTGGCGGGCGCCGCCGGGCGGGCGGGCGATGATCCAGACGCGGCGCCCGTCCATGACCGTGAAGGAGCCGTGGTAGGCGGCGAGGTGGCTGATGCCGGGCAGCCGGGAGATCCGCGCGCTCAGGCCCGTCGCCTCGAAGCCGATCACAGCCTGCTCGTCGCCGTGGTTCGTGACCCAGACGCTCGCGTCGGAGGCGTAGCTGTGCGCGAAGCCGGCGATGCCGTGGGCGAGGTCGGCGCGCGCCCCGCCGAGCGCGATGCTGCCGAAGAGGGCGAGCGCTCCGGTGGCGGCGAGCGCGTAGCTGCGCAGGCTCGTGGCTTGCAGCGAGCTGAGCGCGACGGGCAGCGCGGTCAGCCGCTCGCGCCATTGCGCCAGGTGGGCGCAGAGGGCGATCGCGATCGCGAGCGCGGCGGGGATCGCGCAGACGGTGGCGAGCGCGATCAGCGCGCAGGCGATGAGCGCCAGGGAGGGTCCGATCGCGAACAGGACGCTCGCTGCGATCGTGAGCGCCAGCGCGATCGTGCTCGCGATCCGGCGCGTGCCTTTCGGCAGCGTGTTGCCGGGCGCGCCCTGCGTTGGATGCAGCTCGCGCAGCAGCTCGCTGGTGCGCAGGTCCAGGAGCGGCAGCGCGGAGGCGATCGTGCAGCTGGCGAGTCCCGTGGCGAGCGCGGCGGCGAGCGAGACGAGCCCGAGGCTCGACTGCGTGCCGAGGGTGAAGGCCTCCGCCAGGTAGCGGGATGACTCTTTGAGCAGGGTGGCGGAGAGCAGGTAGCCGCAGGCGATGCCGATGATCGAGGCGACGCTGCCGAGGATCAGCGCCTGGAAGGCGAACATCTGCACGATCGCGGTGCGGCGCATTCCCATCAGCCGCAGGTCGGCGAACATCCGCCGCCTGTCCGGAGCGCTGAGAAGCAGCGCGGCTGTGGCCAGCAGGACGCCGAGCAGCGCGCTGACCGTTGCGAACAGGGCGCTCGCCTGGTTGGATGGCGCAAGCGCCTGGGCGAGCAGGCCGATGTCCTGGTCGGCGGGCGCCACGTCGATCCGGCCGTGGGCGAGGCCGGCGAGCTCGCGGCGGACCTGTGCGCTGCGGCCGGGCTGCGGCTGGATGAGGATCCGGGAGACCCGGTTGGGGAGCCCCGTCAGGCGTTGGAGCTCTGAGAGCTGCATGACCGCGACGCTCGTCTGGGAGAGCGCGCCGAAGGCTTCCTGGCCGAGCACGGCGGAGACGGGCATGTGGATCGTCCTGCCCTGGATGAGCAGCGTGACGCTGCCGCGGCCGCCGGTCGGCGAGCCGCCGATCGCGAGGCTCTGCGCGGTGCGGGAGCTCAGCCCGATGCCCTGGGCGGAGAGGGTGGCGCTCGGGATCGTGTGTGCGAGGCCGTCCATGAAGACGAGGCTCGTGCCGGCGCCCGCCAGGTCGACGGTCGCGGTGCGGCCGTTGCGGGCACGCAGCGTGGCGGTGCTTTCGAGCAGCGATCCGGCGGCACGTACGCCGGGCAGTCGTTGCGCGGCGAGCAGCAGGTTGGCGCCGATGCCGGCGTCGGAGCGGGCGTGGAGCTGAAGGGTCGCGGGGCCTGCCACGGTTCGCACCGCCTGCGCGCTCGTGCCGGTGAGGCTGCCGGCGGCGGAGATCGTCGCGAAGACGAGCGCGACGGCGACCGCGACGCCGACGCCTGCGAGCAGCTCCTGTACGAGGTGCTGGCGCAGCCAGCGCACGTAGAACCAGATCAGGGCGTACGGTCCGACGAGCGCCCGCGGCCGCGCCGGGGGTGGCGTGTGGGCTCGCCCGCCGCCCGCTCCGCCGCCGAGCTCGGTGACGGTCCCGTCCGCCATCAGCCGCCGGCGGCCCGCAGGTGCACGACCTCCGCGAGCTCCGCCGCCACGCGGCCGTGCAGCCTGCCGTCGGAGAGGCTGAGCGCCCGGTCGGCGCCGGCGAGCGCCGGTGTCTCATCCGTGCTGCTGAGCACCGCCATGCCTTCGTCGGCGAGCGCGCGCAGCAGCCGCAGGATCGCCATCCGCTCGACCAGCGGCACGCCGGCCGCCACATCGTCGATCAGCAGCAGTCGCGGCTGGCCGCTCAGGGCGAGCGCGAGCATGACCCGCACCTGGTCGGCTCCGCGCAGGCTGCGCAGCAGACGCTCGGCGAGATGCTCGGCGCCGGTGCGCTCCAGGGCGGCGCCGGCGCGCGCTCGCGCCTCGCGCCGGGATGTGCCGCGTGCCAGCTGCACCTCCACCAGCTCGCGCTGCACCGACCACGCCTCGCCGATCCGGGAGACGCCGGTGCAGTAGGCGATCCCGTCGCCGATCGCAGGGCCGCGCAGGGGCCGGCCGTCGAAGGACACGGTGCCGCCGTCCGGTGCGATGAGCCCGCATGCCAATCGCAGCAGGCTGGAGCGTCCGGAGCGGCGTTTGCCCCAGATCGCCACCATCTCACCGTCGTCCAGCTCGAGGCAGATATCGTCGAGCAGCAGCCGCTCCGGGCACTCCCGGTCTGCGAGCTGGACGTGCTGGAAGGCGAGCAGGCTCATCGCCTGTGGTTGCGCTCTGCGGCGTTCAGCTCGCTGCGTGCGTAGTCGATCCAGGCGAGCACCGCGCCGGCGCGCAGCCGTTCCTCTTCGCCTGCCAGGCGTGCGGCGAGCGCGCCGGCATCATCCTCCTGGAGCCTGCCGGCGGCAGCGAGGGAGAGCTCGGCGCAGCGCTCGAGCACGCGCAGCGCCTGCTTGGAGGGCATCGCGGCGAAGTGCTGGGCGATCAGCCGCGAGCGGCGCGGATCGTCTGAGACCTGGTCGATCAGCCACTGCTCGTACGCTGCGATTCCCGCCTCGGTGGCGCGGTAGTTGAGCTTCGGCTGGCGCACCGGGTCGTGCTCGGGCTCATCGCTTGCATGTTCGATCAGGCCGCGGCGCGCGAGGCTGTCGAGGGCCGTGTAGATGAGCGAGCGGCTGGAGAGCTCGAGCTCCGGGTAGGTGCGTTCGAAGCGCTGTACCAGCTCGTAGCCGTAGCTGGGTCGCTGGATCACCAGTCCGAGGACCGCCCAGTTGATCGGAGAGCGCAACGCCGTCGCGCTCTGCACCCTGCTCCTCCTGCCCAACGGTGCTGCCTCCACAAGCCCCTCCCGGACGCTCACATTGAAGCGTACACCCGGAACAGTCTGCCGTGTGAATAGTCGAGCGTTCGAACGTTCTGGTTGCAGAACAGCGACGGGGAAGCCGATCGGCGCTTGGGATCCGCTGGCGCTCAGTCGGATGCGTGGTCGGCGTCCAGGAATGTGACGCTTGCGCCCATCGCGTCGTAGGTGGCCCGCGCGCGGCGATCGTTGCTGAGGATGCGCGCGCCGTGAGCGGTGGCTGTCGCGGCGATGAGCGCGTCGTAGAGCGCGCCGCCACGCACCCCCTTGCCGACGGCGAGCAGCAGCGCGGCCCGCGAGCGCTCGCCGTCGATCGACAGCCACGGGTCCTGGAAGCCCCGCCGGATCGCCTCCAGCACCACGGTCGCCGCGATGCGGCGTCCCTCGGGCATGCGGCTGAGCGCCGAGGTCGTCTCCAATGCAACGTGCGCGGGCAGTCTCACCTCGCCTGCGCGCACGGCGGCACGCGCCGCGGAGTGTGCCTCGTGCCAGGGTGCGAGCGCTGCGATCAGCACGCTCGTGTCCGGGGCGATCAACGCCTGACGCGCTCCACCGCGGCGCGGGTCTCCTCGGCGCTCATGGGAGGCATCGGCCTCTCAGCGGCGATCAGCGGGAATCCGTCCGGCTCCTCGACGTGCGCCGGCACGTCCGCGACCGCCAGCTCGATCCGGCCGTCCTGCGCGCTGAGCTCGACCTCCGCCGGTCCATGCAGCCCGAGCTCCTCCCGCAGCGGCTTCGGTATGACCAGCCGCCCAGCCGCGTCGATGGTAACTCGCATACCATGAGATTACCATTGCGCATGCCACTACGGCCAGTCGATCTGCTCGCGCAGCTCGGCGGCGCTCAGCTCGATCAGGCCGCTGCGCTCGATCGGCTCGTAGGAGCCGTCGCTCAGGGCGAGCCATTCGACCGCACGCGTCTCGGGATTGACGATCAGCAGCTCGTCCACGCCGTGGGCGGCGTAGAAGGGGAGCTTGCCCATCGTCTCGTCATTGGGGGAGAGGATCTCGACCACCAGGGCGGCGGTCTGCTGCCACTGCGGCCTGGCGTCCTCTGGTCGTTGCAGGGTCAAATCCGCGACGCGGTTGTCATCCTTCGCGCCGATCCCGACGGTGCCCACGATTTCGAGGCCTGCCGCGAGCGCGAGGGGCCGCATGAGCCAATGCAGCTCGCTGGCGATCCGCTCGTGCCTGTAGCTCGGCGGTGGGTTCATGTGCAGCACCCCGTCCCACACCTCGTCACGGTGGTCCTCGCCGCGCGCGCGACGCCGCTCGATGAACGCTTCGATCTCGGGCGGCGGCGGGTCTGGCAGCAGCGTGCGCATCGTTTGCAGCGTAGCGGCCGCGACCGGCCGCGATTCGGTCGGGTGGGCATCGCCTGCGACCCTATTCATCGCTTGGGATGCCTCGGTGCTTTCAGTGCTGCGTGACTGACGGTCGGCTCGTTCTGCACGCCTCCGGGGATCCTCGCCGCTAGGGGCGGATGGCCTACGGCCAATCGATCCGCCGGGCGGGCTCAGCAGCCTGCAGCTGCGTTCAGCGCGCGGCAGACACTGGCCATCTTCGCGGGGTCGAGAGTGGTGACCCGTTCGGTCAGCAGCGCCTTGCGGGGAGAGAACGTGTTGTCGAGCGCGAGAGCGCAGGCGTGGGGCATACCGTCGCTCTCATCGAGATGCACGTGCGTCGGGATGTCGCGTGCCGTCGTGGTCGTGGGCACGGCTAGCACGCGGTTGAGCGCGCCGATCGCCTCATCGCGTGTTATGACAAGCACGGGCCGGCGCTTGCGGTACGGCGAATCGTGCCACCAGACCTCCCCCCGAGCGGGGGTCATCGTGTCGCGGACCGGCGGTCTGCCTGGCCCTCCTCGGCGTCCATTTCGGCGAGGATCTCGTCGGCGTGCTCGTCCAGCATCGCCTCCAGCTCGTCACGGTCTCGGTCGCCGAGCACGATGCGCGCACCGTCGGCCTCCGCCTCGCTCAGCTCGTCCACGATTCTGTGCAGGCGCTCCTTGGTGGTCATATTCGGAGCTTACCGCTGCACGGAGACGGTTCGGGCGTTTTGAGACGCCACTACGGCCAGTCGATCCGCTCGGAGAGCTCGGCGGCGCCCAGGTCGATCAGGCGGCTGCGCTCGATCGGCTCGTAGGAGCCGCCGGTCAATTCGAGCCGGTCAACCGACCGCGTGGCCCCCGTCGGCCTGGCCGATCAGTAGCTCAGGCCGAATTGCCGGGGGTTCAGGTAGCGCTCGAATGTGATCTTGAAGCGCTGGAAGAAGTCGGTCTGGCCCCAGAGGGGCGTGGCGTGTTCCAAGAAGACCACGTCGAGGTCGAATACGGGACCCCAGGGCGCGAACTCGCCTCCGGGCGAGGACGGCGCGAGGACCTGCGCTCTTATCGGGATGAGCGGCGTCAGGCACGTGACGCGGCTTTCGTCGGCGACGGTGACCGTGCCGTTGTCCGTCAGGTGGCTCTTGCCGAGCCCGAGTTCATCGGCGTCTTCAAGCGAGAGCACCGTGCGGCTGGCGCCCGAGTCGACGATGCCCGTGAAGTCCACCTGCGGGCCTCCTCGCGCCTCGATGCGGATGTCCAGCGACGGCACGCCATCGCTGTCGTATGGGAAGGTGCGACGGACCATGTGGGCCCGGTCAGCGAGCGTAGATGTTCGTCTCGGGGACGTGGAAGAACGTCACGCCCTTGCGCCGGTTCGCGAACTCCTCGCGCAGCTCCGCGCGAGTGTTCCTGATGGCGAGGATCTTGCCAGCACCCAGGGCGAGCCACTTGCCGCGGTGCTCATAGGCGTCGGGAGGGATGGGGGATGGCGAGCTGCCGCTCTCGCCCTCGCCTGGCCCGACGTAGCCGGCCGGTACTGAAAAGAAGTCCTCCAGTGGATGCGCGGCCTCGCGCTCGGTCACAGCGCTCATCTTGCCAGATCCTCCGTAGGTCGGGGGCATGCGGGTGCAATCCCTCTCACGCCGTAGGTCGGGGGCATGCGGGTGCGATCCCTCTCACGCCGCGCATCCTACGCACCGCCCCCGTCGGGACGGTCGATCGCCGCTGCTGGAGCGGGATTCGACAGCGCGTGGCCCTCCGCTGGCCCTACGGCCAGTCGATCTGCTCGCGCAGCTCGGCGGCGCCCAGGTCGATGAGGCGGCTGCGCTCGATCGGCTCGTAGGAGCCGTCGCTCAGGGCGAGCCAGTCGACCGACCGCGTCTCGGGGTTTACGATCAGCAGCTCGTCCACGTGGTGTGCGGCGTAGAAGGGGAGCTTCTGCCAGGTCTCATCATCCGGCGAGAGGATCTCCACGACGAGTGCGGCGGTGGGCAGGTACAGGCCCGGTGGACCGGCTCGCAGGAGTGCCGCGTCGGGTACGCGGAAGTCGTTCGCGTCGCCGATGTTGAGCTCGCCGCGGGGGCGCAGGTCGGCGTGGCGTGCCGGCGCGTCGAGCAGCACGGCGAGCTGGTGTTGGACGTCGGCGTGACGCTCGTGTGGTGCGGGCGTCATGTGCAGAATCCCGTCCCACACCTCGTCGTGGTGGTCGAGTCCGCGTCGTTTGCGACGCTCCAGGAACGCTTCGATCTCGGGCGGAGGCGGGTCTGGCAGCAGCGTGCGCATCGTTTGCAGCGTAGCGGCCGCGGCCGGCCGCGATTCGGTCGGGTGCGCATGGCCTTCGACCCTATTCATCGCTTGGGATGTTCTGAGGTTTTGCGCCAGGCCCCCGGCGCGGCGGTCTTCTAATGCGCCGCCAGCGCAGGAGCCAGTTCCTGAGCGGTCGTCTCGATCGCCTCGGGGACAGTGACAGTCAAATGTCCGTCGCGCTCGAGGATATGACGTGGCCCCATCACGGTCAGGCCTACGATCCGGTTGGTCCCTGGCGCGTAGCGGATCACATGTCCCTCCGGCGTCTCCTCCCCCTCGCCGACCTGCGGCTCGCCCGCGTGCAGATACAGGACATCGTTCTCGGCGTCGTAGTCGGCGTGGTCGAAGCTGAGAGGCCCGATCTTGATGTTCACCCGCTCCATGACTTTGGATCCTTCCTCGTGCCAAACACGGAGACGACCCGTGCAGGCGTTTGCTCATAGCTTACGAGCACCAACAGCCAGCGGCTGGGGCCGACCCCGCGCGCGTAGTACCGGACCCGGCTCTCGTAGCCTGGGTCGGGTTCGGTGTGGTCCGGGCTCGCGACGGTCGGCATGACTTCGCCCAGATGGGGCTCGATCTCTGGATGGTCGCGGACGATCTTCTCGCGCCAGAGGCGCGTGGCAAGGACAACCCGCGTACCGCAGGAGTCGGAGATCTCATCGACGGTCGGCTCGTTCTGCACACCTACGAGGATCCTCGCCGCTTGGGACGGATGGCCTACGCCCACTCGATCTGCTCGCGCAGCTCGGCGGCGCCCAGGTCGATGAGGCGGCTGCGCTCGATCGGCTCGTAGGAGCCGCCGCTCAGGGCGAGCCAGTCGACCGACCGCGTCTCGGGGTTTACGATCAGCAGCTCGTCCACGTGGTGTGCGGCGTAGAAGGGGAGCTTCTGCCAGGTCTCATCATCCGGCGAGAGGATCTCCACGACGAGTGCGGCGGTGGGCAGGTACAGGCCCGGTGGACCGGCTCGCAGGAGTGCCGCGTCGGGTACGCGGAAGTCGTTCGCGTCGCCGATGTTGAGCTCGCCGCGGGGGCGCAGGTCGGCGTGGCGTGCCGGCGCGTCGAGCAGCACGGCGAGCTGGTGTTGGACGTCGGCGTGACGCTCGTGTGGTGCGGGCGTCATGTGCAGAATCCCGTCCCACACCTCGTCGTGGTGGTCGAGTCCGCGTCGTTTGCGACGCTCCAGGAACGCTTCGATCTCGGGCGGAGGCGGGTCTGGCAGCAGCGTGCGCATCGTTTGCAGCGTAGCGGCCGCGACCGGCCGTGATTCGGTCGGGTGCGCATCGCCTTCGACCCTACTCATCGCTTGGGACGCCTTGATGCTTTGCTTGGCCGGCCCGTGAGCGGACAGGGCGGCTACGGCCAGTCGATCTGCTGCGCCAGCTCGGCGGGTGAGCGGGCGATCGGGTCGCTGTGTCCCCAGCTTTCAGCAGTTGGTCGCGGTGTTCAGAGCGCGGCAGATCTCCGACATCCGGCCGGGGTCGAGCTGTGTGATCGGCTCCACGAGCAGCGCCTTGGGAACGGTGCGCAGGTTGTCGAGGCTGACCGCGCACTCGCAGGGCATTCCGTCGTCGGTGCTGAGGCGGACCTCGGACGGGATGTTCCGGATCGTCCGCGTCACGAGCGCGACCACGAGGTTGTTCAACTTGGGGATCGCCTCGTTGCGCGTGAGCACACAGACCGGGCGGCGCCCCTCCATCGGCATCTCCAGCCAGTGGACCTCGCCGCGGCCTACCAAGGCTCTTCGCGGATCGCTTCGCGGGCGTTTGCCTGCGCCCAGTCCGCTTCGCGTGCCTGGATCTCGGAGGCGGTCAGCTTCAACTCGGCCTCGAAGTGCTCGGCTACCTCGTTCTGCGCCTCCACGACCCGAAGCGCAGCGGTCGCCTGCGCCTCACTCCAGTGCGGCGCACGCTCCAGGAGCTCTTGCTTGGCGGTCATGGCGTCGATGGTAGCGGGCGAATCGGAGCCGCTGCGGGCCATGTCTTCCACGAAGAGGGCATCGTCGAACTCGACGCGGGCGTTCGCGGCGCGCCTGCGCCTGTCGGCCACGACTGAGCCCTCGCCGTCGGGCGCCAGGATGTCGTTCTCGGCGATGAACGCCTCGAGCTCCTCTGGCGTGGCTTGCCGGCCGCCATACTTCGGCGCCGTCGCCGGATAGGCCGGGGCTGGCGCGAGTGACAGCCGCCCGTCGGGCCGCCGGTCCTCGACGATGTAATCGCCCTCGATGTCGCCGCTGAGCGGCACATGCTGTGCTGCCACGGCAGTCATCATGGCAGAGCCTCCTTCGGTGTCCGGGCGCCCCGGTGCGGGCGCGGGCCACCCACCCTACGCATGCCCCCCGTCGGCCCGCTCGATCGCGAGTCTTAGAGTGGGCTTGCGGCCTGCCGGCCCACTACGGCCAGTCGATCTGCTCGCGCAGCTCGGCGGCGCCCAGGTCGATGAGGCGGCTGCGCTCGATCGGCTCGTAGGAGCCGTGGCTCAGGGCGAGCCAGTCGACCGACCGCGTCTCGGGGTTTACGATCAGGATCTCGTCCACCTTGTGGGAGGCGTAGAAGGGGAGCTTCGCCCAGGTCTCATCATCGGGGGAGACGATCTCCACGACCATCGCGGCGGTGGGGTACCAGACGGCGTCCACGAAGTGGCGGTGCAGCCCGCCGTCGGGGACGCGGTAGTCGTCTTTGGAGTCGCCCACGTTGAACTCGTGCATCGTCGGCTGCAGTCCGGCCGCGCGCGCGGGGCCGTCGAGCAGCACGGCGAGCTGTTGAGCGATCTTGGCGTGTCCGCCGCTGGGTGCGGGGGTCACGTGCAGCACCCCGTCCCAGACCTCGTCGTGGGTGTCGGCACCCCACTTGCGGCGGCGTTCCAAGAGCGCCGTGAGCTCCGCGGGCGGGGGGTCGAGCACGAGCGTGGGCATGTCTCAAAGGTAGCGCGGATGGCGCCCGGAGCGCAGGCGCCGGTGGTCCGTGACGGTTCCTCCACGCCCCCTCATCCGACCGGGCCGGCGAGGCGGGACGCGGGGGTTACGGCCAGTCGACCGGCCGCGATTCGGCCGGGTGGGCATCGCCTGCGACCCTGCTCATCGCTTGGGATGCGTCGGTGCTCTGAGCCAGATGCGACGTGCGCGGCGGGTGGTCGAGCGCAAGAACCGTCCAGCGCTGGACTAGACAGCGCCGCCCGGCGGGCGCATGATGGCCCCATCGAGCAGTCGAGAGGGCGTGCCGCGGGTGCGGGCGTCTGGGGATGAGAGGAGCGGGTGAGGGTGTCGTTTTCTTTTTTGAATTGGACGGGAAGCGTCCTGCACGGACCCGCGCCTGCCGGCGAGGTTTACGAGGAGCCTGCACGTGCGCGGGCTCGCAAGGACAGGGGTGGTTTGCGATGAGGTGGCGTTCTCTTCTCTCGGTGCTGACGGCGGTGGTAGGCGCGGTGGCGATCTCGGTCGTCTCTGTGGCGCCGGCCGTTGCTTCTGAAGGGTGTGGCAACGAAGCGCGTCGCCAGGAACAGCATGCAGCCTATCTACCGGACTGTCGCGCCTACGAGCTGGTGACGCCTGCCTCTAAGGACTCAAGTGAACCAAAGGGCGTGTTGGCGGGTCTCGAGACTGCGTCAACGGCTCAGCCGCAGCCGGTCACTGGGGCGCACGCGGCGGTCAACGGTGATCGCATGGCATGGTATTCAGAATACTCGGTCCCGAACGTCGCCGGCGAATCTCCGGGCGTCGACTTCCTTTCGACCCGTACAGAACAAGGATGGAGCACCGAAAACCTGGTACCTCCCCAGTCGCGGGAGATCGGCGCCGCTTGCGTGAACTTTCCCGGGGTCGTTGGCTGGGCGCCCAACCTCGAAAGAGGTGTGCTCGCAGATGGAATGGACCAGCAATCTGCGGTCCCTGGCCAGTCGACGTACTTCTACGAAGAACAAGGCGAATGCGGGCATGACGAACCACGCTTGGTAGCGGGCGAGCCGGAAACACCATTTCCGAACTTGTTCGTCCGCGAAGGCACGACGCCCGCGTCCTACCAGCTGGTCAACGTCACGCCGAGCGATGCGCCCGTCCCCACGGCGAAGGAACCGAACCAACCGCACTTCCCGGCTAGCTTCCTCGCGGCGTCCGAAAGCCTGACGCACGTCGTCTTCGAAGATGAACTGCCGTTGACCGAAGGAGCGGAAAGGCTGACGCCTGAAGTCGAAGCGGGCTGCAAGGAACAGCCAAAGGGTCGCGCCTGTTGGGAAGGGCACGACGACGTTTACGTGTGGAGCGAAGGAACTGTGCCTGCAGTGAAACTGGTCACCGCGCTACCCGACGGCAAGCCGGTGCAGGGGCGCCTCGCGGGCAGCACGCGCAACGGTGCGGGAGCGCCGTTCGCGCCGAACAACATAGCGGACTACCGACACGCGGTGTCAGCCGACGGGTCACGAATCTTCTTCGAAGCGGAAGGCAACCTCTATGTGAGGGAGAACGCAGCTGCGCCGCAGAGCGCGCTCGGCTCGCACGGCGAATGCGCAGAACCGGCACGGGCATGCACGCTTGAGCTCGACCTGCCGCAGGGCGGCCTGGGCAGCGGCGGAGGTAGATGGGTTGGGGCCAATGCGGAAGGCACAAAGACGTTCTTCACCGACGAAGCGCCCCTGACGGCCAACGCAGTGGCAGCTAGCGGCCCGAACCTGTACGAATACCAGTTGCCAACTGCTGCGGACACCCGCGGGAGCCTCGTCGACCTTACTCCGAACGCGAAAGCCGAAGTCCTCGGGATGAGCGGTACGAGCGAAGATGGTGGCTATGTGTACTTCGTGGCGCAGGGAGCTTTGACGGGCGCCCAGCAGAACTCCCAGCACGCGACCGCCGTCACGGGGCGCCCGAACCTGTATCTGGCGCATGAAGCTCGCCTGACGTTCATCGCCACGCTCGCCGCCGAAGATCTCTGCGACTGGACAGCGAGCGGCGGTTGCAACCTGGTCGACCCGGCCATTCCGGTGGGAAGCGGCCTGACTGCGCGCGTATCCGCCAACGGGGGGTACGTAGGCTTCGACTCGACACGCGCCGTGACCGGATACGACAACACCGGGCCCTCCTGCGTACCTTCCTACAAGGAAGGGGTCGGCTTCACCGGCTACGCCGCCGGGCGCTGCGACGAGATCTACGTATTTGACGCCGCCGGGAACGCACTCGCCTGCGCCTCATGCAACCCAAGCGGGCCGCCGGTAAATCATGGCGCGGCGATTGCGTGGCCGGCGGAAGTCGACGGGTTCGGCCAGCAGCGTGGCGCCTACCCGCAGCGGAACGTCTCCGATGCCGGCCAGGTGTTCTTCGAAACCAGCGAACCCCTCGTGAGGCAAGACGTCAACGCGCAGCGTGACGTATATGAGTACGAAGCTGGGCAGGGCGTACGACTGATCTCCAGCGGCACCAGTCCGACGGCGTCACGGTTTCTGGATGCGACGCCAAGCGGCAGCGACGTGTTCTTTGCCAGTGCGCAGAAACTGCTTGCGCGCGACACCGAATCCGCGTACCAGATCTACGACGCGCGTGTGGGCGGGGGCTTCCCCGAACCGCCGGAGCCCGCGGCACCCTGCGAGAGCCCGACGGAATGCAAAGGGTTGGCGGGCTTGGCGCCGCCGTTCTCCGCGCCCGGCAGCACGACCTTCAGCGGAGACGGCAACGTCGAGAGACCCAAAGCGGTCTCTGTGCCGAAAGCTAAGGAAACCAGCGCCGCGAAGCGCAGGGGGAGGTTGCGACGCGCATTGGCGAAGTGCGTGCTGCGCTACCGGCACAAGCCGCGCAAGCGCATGACGTGCAAGCGGCGAGTACGCAGGCGGTTCGGTCATAGAGCGACGGCGGGACGGCATCGCCATCGCCAGCGCGAGCGCGCGGGCCACCGCGAGAAGCAGCGCGGGCGTAACGGCAGGGGAGGTCGTCGATGAGGCTTGCGGCGTCGCGCCAAGCGCGCACCGGCTACAGCGAGGAGAGCAGGATGGTGGGAACGCAGGAGAGCAGGCCGACTGCTCAGAGGGCCGCCTGGGTCGGATCGGGGCGGCACGTCACGGCCGCCGGCGCGGCAGTTCTTGTGACGCTGCTCCTAACCGCGGTGACGGCTACGCCGGCGCTCGCGAGTTCGCAGTACCGACTGTACGACCATTTCAAGGGACCGGCGGCGACGTTTCGCCCGACGAGCGTGGCGGTTGACAACGCGGTGACTCCCGCGAAGGTGTACGTGGGCGATTACGACAACAAGGCGATCGACAGGTTCTCTGCGGCCGGCGCCTACGAATGTCAGATTACGGGCAAGGGCGAAAACAGCACGTCCGCCAGCGAGTGCGACAGCACGAAGGGATCCTCCGCCGAAGTACCTGGTGCGCTGGGCACGGCGGTGCTGGGTGGGCTCGCTGTAGACGGCGAAGGCCACTTGTTCTATGCGAACCTCATCGGCGGTACCGTCGACGAGTTCAATGAAGCCGGCGCCTGGGTCAGTCCCGGCATTGCGCCAGGCGGCAAAGACCTGCTCGGCGTGGCATCCGACGGTGCCGGTAACCTGTACGTGGCTGCAGAGGGTAGCGCGGCCGTGTATAAGTGCGCAGGCGCGAGTTGCGCTGTCTTCGCAAAAGTGACGGCACCAACGGGCGTCGCCGTGGACACCGACCCCGCGAGCGCATCGAACGGCGACGTCTACGTCGCCAGCAGCGTTACGAAGACCGTCGACGTGTACAACGCCACGGGCGAACTGCAAGGGCAGCTGAAGCCCCCATCCGGGGCGTTCGGCGGCCCGGCGCAAGTCGCAGTGGGGCCGTCGACTGGTCGGGTGTTCGTGGTTGACACGCTCGGCAAGGCAGTCGACGTGTTCAGCTCACGCGGCGCATTCGTATACCAGATTCCGATTCCCGGGGCCTCGCCCAGTCCCGCCGCGGCGTCCATCGACGCGACCAATGGCTTCCTGTACGTGGCTGACCAGGTGGACGGCGTCGTGGATGTCTACGAACCTGTATTCGAACCGAGCGCAACCACCGGAGCTGCGACAGAAGTAGGGGAACGCGCAGCGATTCTGCGTGGAACCGTCGATCCCGAAGTCAAAGAAGGTGGCAGCTACATTTCATCCTGCGGCTTCCAGTACATCTCGGAAGCGTCGTACGA
Organism: Solirubrobacterales bacterium; assembly: GCA_027314825.1. Taxonomy (GTDB): domain Bacteria; phylum Actinomycetota; class Thermoleophilia; order Solirubrobacterales; family Solirubrobacteraceae; genus Palsa-744. Next base: position 2,914 of record DAHVAB010000008.1, on the reverse strand, counting down.
CCACCTGCAAACGGTCGTCATCCCAGAAAAAGCCGGGGTGTCGCTCGAAGTCGATGGCGAAGCACTCAATCTCTCCTCGGAACCCGCGCAGCAGACGGCTGCGATCGTGCAGGAAGGACTCGAACAGCTCGCTGCTGTCGGCGCCGGCAACGTCCGGGTCACCGGCCCCGCTGGCGGGCCATGGAAGATAGAATTCACGGGAGCGTTGACATCAGCGACACCGCCGCGCATTACGTTCGGGGAACGCGCGGCTGAAGTGGAAGCCAAGGGCGGCAGAATCGAAGGCGACTGGGCAGCGGCCTCCGCGGTGGAATGTGTGCAGACCACGCCCTACAGCGCGACGACTGTGGTGTCAGCGCAGACAAGTGGCCTGTCGCCGTCGACCACGTACGACTACCGGCTTGTCGTCGAAAACGAAGAAGGGCATCAGGGCCATACCGCGCCGGCGATGCTCACGACGTCAGGGCCGCCGGGCATCACGAGCCAGACGGCGGAAGCGATCGTCAGCAACGGCACTGCGACCGGCGAGATCGACCCCTACGGCGAGCGGACCGCGTGCAAGCTGGAATTCGTGACGGGCGCACAGTACGCCGCGTCTGGCTACGCGGGCGCACACACGGTCCCGTGTTCCCCTGAAGTCCTTCAGGCGGGCTTCGAAAGCGATCGTGTCACAGCCAGAATCACCGGGTTGGCGCCGGCAACTGATTACCACTACAGGTTTGCGGCCAGCGATAGCGGTGGGGCCACCAAGGGCGCTGATGAGCAGTTCGCGACCTTCGGCGTCAAATCCTTCGCGTTCGAAGCGCGTAACGAATCAGGCACGCAGTTCGCCCAAGCAGGCGGACATCCGTATGGGCTAATGGACTCGTTCGCGCTGAACACGGCGACGACGGTCGCTGGCACGCCGCTCGCGTCTGACGCCAACCTGAAGAACGTGAACGTAGAACTGCCCCCTGGGCTTGTCGGCAACCCGGAGGCGACTCCCAAGTGCGCGCCGTACAACGTTGCGAAAGCGGATTGCAGCGGCGCGACTCAGGTCGGGACGATGCACATCTGCACGACGAAGGGGCATGGTGGCAGGCACCTGTATTGCGGCAACGGCACCGTGCCGATCTACAACGTTGAACCGCCGCAGGGGATGGCCGCACAGTTCGGAGCCCGCTTCAACGGCCTGACAACCCTGTACATTGACGCGAGGGTTCGCGCTGGCGGCGACTACGGGGTAACGGCGGACGTCGTCAACAGCTCTGCGGCCGAAGCGGTCGTGAGCGCCGAAGTGTCGCTGTGGGGCGTGCCCGCGGCTGCAAGCCACGATGCAGAAAGGTACTGCCCGGAAAGCGGCCAAATCAATGAGGAACCGCACGCGCCAGGTCAGCCGGGAATCGCCTGCTCAGAACGCGGCCCTCTGATTCCATTCCTGAGCAACCCCACCTCCTGCTCGGGCGAACGCGAAGCGCGCATGAGTGTCGAACCGTGGCAGGAAGACGAACCGCCCGTGCTGGTGGGCGCGTCGGCCAAGATGCCCGCGATCACCGGCTGCGGGCACGTGCACTTCACGCCCTCGATGTCGATTGCGCCGACGACGACCGCGTCGAGCTCGCCGACCGGCCTGAACGTCGAACTGAAGGTCCCCCAGAACGAAGACCCGAACGGCCTGGCGACCGCGGACCTGAAGGACGCGAAGGTCGTGCTGCCGGCGGGCGTGACGGTCAACCCGTCCTCGGCGAACGGGCTCGCCGCGTGCCCGCTGCTGACCGGCAACGCCCCGCATCCGGGCGCCGTCGGCATCGACCTCGAAAACGGCGAACCTGCCAACTGCCCCAATGCCTCGAAGGTCGGCACGGTGAAGATCAAGACGCCGCTGCTCGAAGAAGAACTGGAAGGCGGCGTATACGTCGCGCAGCAGGATGCGAACCCGTTCAAATCGCTGCTGGCGCTCTACATCACAGCGGAAGACCCTGAACGGGGCGTCGTGGTGAAGCTCGGTGGGCATGTCGAACTGAACCCGCTCACCGGGCAGGTGACGACGACGTTCGACGAAAACCCGCAGCTGCCGTTCAACACGCTGAAGCTCGACTTCTTCGGCGGCGAACGGGCTGCGCTGGCGACGCCGCGCACGTGCGGCACCTACACGCCGAGCAGCGTGCTGGAACCGTGGTCGCATCAGGGGGCGCCGGGCGAAACGGGGACGCCGGATGCGGAACCGTTCATCCACTCGTTCGACATTACGAGCGCTCCGAACGGGATCGCGTGCGGCAGCTCGCCGTTCGCGCCCGCGTTCGCGGCGGGCACGAGCGACAACCCTGCGGGCGCGTACAGCCCGTTCACGATGAACCTGACCCGCAAGGACGGCGAACAGCGGTTGAGCACCGTCTCGTTGACGATGCCGCCAGGCCTTGCGGGAATGATCTCGCATGTGACGCCGTGCGATGAAGCGGAGGCGAACGCTGGGAGCTGTCCGGCCGCCTCGAAGATCGGGCATGTCGTGAGCGAGGCGGGGGTCGGCAACCAGCCGGTCACGTTGCCGGAGGCCGGCAAGCCGGAAGACCCGGTGTTCCTGACCGAAAAATACGGTGGGGCGCCGTTTGGGCTCTCGATCGTGGTTCCGGCGGAAGCCGGGCCGTTCAACCTCGGGACGGTGATCGTTCGCGCGCGGATCGAGGTCAACCCGACCACGGCGCAGGTCACCGTCATCTCCAACCCGATGCCGAGCATCCTGCAGGGCATCCCGCTGGACGTGAAGGCGATTCACGTCTCGATCGACCGGCCCGAATTCATGTTCAACGCGACCAGCTGCGAACCGATGAGCGTGGCCGGGGCGATCGGCTCACAAGAAGGAGCGAGCGCAGACGTGGCCAGCCGCTACCAGGCGGCCGGCTGCGCCGGCCTTAAATTAGAACCGAAGTTCTCAGCC
>DAHVAB010000089.1 GCA_027314825.1 Solirubrobacterales bacterium | reverse complement strand
GGAAGCTGCCGCGCTCGATCGTGGCGCTGGCGCGCGATCCGGCCGCCTGGGCGAGAGGCTGAGGGGGCTGGCCCGGCTGAGCGCGGCCCGGCCCCTCAGCCGGGCCGCTCAGAAGCCGATCGGGTGGCGCTCCACGAACCCGGCGAACTCGCCGCCGCCGCTGGCCCACCGCGAGCCCGTCTCCTGGAGCGCGACGGTGTCGAAGCGCCGACCGTCGATCTCCATCCAGGCGTGGCCGGCGTTCGCGTAGATCGTCACGGAGCGGCCGGGGCCGGGTGCGCCGTAGCTCATCAGCTCGCTCGAATCCTCCGGCGCGCTCAGCAGCCCCGCGGCGTGCAGCACGTAGGAGACCGAGCCGGAGCAGTCGTAGCCGGTGGAATAGAAGGAGCCGTGGCCGCCGCCGTATACGTATGGCCTGGTCGCGATTTCGTTGGCGGCGTCGATCACCCGCTGCACGATCGCCTGGGCTTCCGGGCTTTCGCCGCTGCTGCTCGCCGGGGTGGAGGCGGGAGCGCTGCCGCCCGACCCGCTCGGCTGAGCGCCGCCACCGTCGCCACCGTCGCCGCCGCCGGTCGTGGTGGTCGGGGCCGCGTGGGTTTCGTGGTGAGGCAGCGCCCAGGCCAGCGCTTTGATTTCCTTCATCCCCTGGTAGCCGAGCGCGCTCCATGTCGCGGGGCCGACGACCCCGTCGACTTCGAGCCCGTGTTCTGACTGGAAGCGGCGCACGGCCGCCAGGGTTTCAGGGCCGAATTCACCGTCGACGGAGACGTGCAGGGCGGCCTGCAGCGTGCGCACCGGATGGCCGGCGGCGTAGCTCGCCCCGCTGCTCGCGGCCGGCTTCTGTTCGGGCGCCGGCTTCTGTTCGGGGGTGTTGGCCGCGGCGGTGACCGCCTGGCCGGCCCCGGCTTTCGCGTCGGCGGCATCGCCCTGCGCGCTCGACGCCGGCTGCTCGGTCGCGTCGTCCGGATCGCCGTCCGCTGCGGTCTGCGTCGTTGAGGCGGTGTGCGCGGTGGCTGTGTGCGCCGACGGCGTGCCCGCAGCCTGCTGAGAGGCTTCGCCCCCGGCGCCCCCCGCGCCGCCGCTCGGTTCCGAGGAGGAGGCCAGCGCCGAGGCGGGCGGCACCAGCGTGCCCCTGCCCTTGATTCCGAGCGCACCCCAGGTTTCCGGGCCGACCACGCCATCGACGCTCAGCCCTTCTTCGCGCTGGAAGCGGCGCACCGCCGCCTCGGTCGCCGAGGTGAATTCGCCGTTGGCTTCGATGCCGAGCGCCTGCTGCAGCGCGCTCACGTCACCGGCCACTTCGTTGGTGGAGACCTCTTCGTGGACCGTGCTCACGGCGACCTTCGCCGGAGCGTTGGAAGCGAGCGCGGCTTTCGTCTTGGGGCCGACGATGTTGTCGACTTCCAGCCCCCGGCTCGCCTGGTATTCGAGCACCGCATGTTCGGTTTCCGGCCCGTAGACGCCGTCCGCCTTGATTCCGAGCGCGCTCTGCAGCAGTCGCACCTGGCGGCCGGTGCTGCCGGTGGTGAGAAGGACTTCGTGGCTGGTGGTCGTCGTCGGGGTGTTCTTGGTGGTGCTGGAGACGGGCTGCTGGGTGTGTACTGTGGCGTCGCCGAGCGAGGCGGTCGGGCCGGCCGCGAGCGCGACCAGGGTGCCGAGCGAGATCCGCCGCGCCCGCGTGCTTGCCGGCACGAAGCGCAGCTGCGCCGCCCTGCGGCGTGCCCGGGAGCGCCCGAGCGAGAGCTCCCACGCCTCGCTGTCGGCAAGGTCGCGGACGTGGGCGATCAGAGGGTCGCGGCGCGGGAGGATGCCGGCGTGCGCGCGGGCGGCCGGGCCGCGCCGGGGTGCGATCGCGGTCGCGCCACGGCGGCGCGATGCGGTGATGGTGGCGGGCTCCATCCCGCTGCCGGTGGGCTCCCGGCGTGCGAGCGACCTCGCAAGGGAGGCCTGCCAGATATCCGGCGAGGCTAGGTCACGCGGCGTTCCCGACATGGCTCAGTGCGTCCTTTCGGTCTTGCAGGGCGCCTACGGGGTTAGCTGTCGGGCTCGCGCTCATGCGCTACGCCACAAGTCGTGGCGACTCGCCCCCACGGCCTATCGGCCGCAAGTGGTTCCCCCGCTCCACCGCCCCTGGGGGAGGTGGATTCGGCACGAACGCGGAGCAAACTACCATGCCCCGCTGCAACTTGCATCACATGGGAAGGAGTGCAACAACTTTTGCCGACGAGGCGGACGCCGGCTGGCGCGCCGCGGCGTCCTCGCTCACTCGCGCGCCGGAGCACGCTTCGCTCGCCGCATCCTTGCATCGCTTGGCCGACGTTCGCCTCGCGGCCGGCGGTGGTGCAACGGGGACAGCTTACGGAATCCAGCGCGTACGCGAGGATGGTCCGGCCACCGCGACAGTGAGGATGCCCGCCCGCATTGGGCACAATCCAGCGGTGAGCACCGGTGAATCGTTCGCCGCCCATCTGCGGCGCCCCCGCGGGAAGGGCTACACGCCCGAGGATGCGCTGACCGGCGCCGCCGGAGGGGCCGCCTGCGGCGATGTCGTAAGGGTCTCGGTGGCGCTGGAGCGGGATTCCCCGCAGGCGCGGATCGCCGATGCCGGCTTCGACGCGGAGGGCTGCGGCGCGCTCATCGCGGCCGGGTCGGCGACAGTCGCGCTCACCCGGGGTCGCCCCCTGCTGGAGGCGGCGCGCATCGGCGCGGGCGAGATCGCGCAGGAGCTGGGTGGGCTCTCGCCGGCCAAGCTGCACGCCGCCGAGCTGGCCTGCGACGCGCTGCACCGTGCTCTCGGCCATGCCGCCGGCAGGGCGCAGCTGCAGGATGACCGTGATCGAACGGTGGTCGCGATGAGCGGCGGCGTGGACAGCGCGGTCGCCGCGATCCTCACCGCCCGGCAGGGCGCCGACCCTGTCGCGGTGACCCTGGAGCTGTGGGCCGACCCGGAGAACGACGCGCAGCGCAGCTGCTGCTCGGCCGCCTCGGTGCGTCATGCAAGAGCGCTCGCCCACCGCCTCGGCCTGCCGCACCTCTCGATCGACATGCGCGAGCAGTTCCGCGCGGGCGTCGTGGACCCGTGGCTGGCCGGCCACGCGGCGGGACGAACCCCGTACCCGTGCGCGCTCTGCAACGGCCGGGTGCGCCTGGACGGCATGCTCGATCTGGCATCGAGGCTGGGCTCGCCGACGCTGGTGACGGGCCATTATGCGCGCGTTTGGGGAGGGGATGGTGAGGGGGGAGTGGACGAGCGAGTGGCCCCGGATGGCCGCACTGTGGGAGGCGCGCCGGGGCCGCTCCTGCGCGTGGCGGCCGATCGCGGCAAGGATCAGAGCTACGCTCTGGCCGCCCTGCCGCGCGCATCGCTTGAAAGGATGCGCTTCCCGCTCGGGGGGGTCAGCAAGGAGCGGGTGCGTGAGATCGCCCGCGGCGAGGGTCTTGCGGTGGCGCGCCGGCCCGACTCGCAGGATCTCTGCTTCCTGGCCGGCACGAGCAAGGCGGCGTTCCTGGAGAAGCATGGGGGGATCGCCGAGCGTCCGGGCGCGATCGTGGGCGCGGACGGGCGACTGCTCGGCGAGCATCGCGGCGCATACCGGTTCACGGTCGGCCAGCGCCGGGGGCTGGGACTCGGCGCCGCCGAGCCGCTGTATGTGCTGAGCGTGGATACGGATGCCAACCGGGTGGTCGTGGGCTCCCGCGAGCAGATGCGCAGCGACCGCGTCGCGATCGAGCAGGCGGTGCTTCACCGGGATGGCGGCTGCGTCGACTCGGTGAAGGTCAATTACCGCGGCGCGCGGCGCGCATGCACGCTGGACGGCACAGCGGGGGAGGGCCGCCACGAGCGGTTGACCGCCCTGCTGGCCGACCCGGCCGAGCGCACCGCCGCCGGCCAGCTGGCCTGTCTGTATAGCGGCGAGCTGATCGTCGGCCACGGCACGATCGCCTGAGCCGCCGCTGGCCGTTCGTTTGAGCGGCGACGGTTCCTCTTTGACATGTGGCTGAGCGTCGGCATAGGATTGCCGCCGCCGCCGCACGGTCGGCGAGATATCCATCGAAGGAGAGGGCAGATGCGTCACGAGCAGATGCAGGGTGCGCGAGCACGACCGGCAGGATGGCGCCCCGCGACGATCGGCCTGATCTCAGCGCTCGCGCTGATGGGCGCGCTGATCGCTCCCGGCGCGGCCTCGGCGGCGCAGTCGCCGCTCGTCTTCTCCGCCCCGGCCGCGATCGACCAGGCGCCGCCGTACAGCGTCAAACCCGCGATCGAAGGGATCTCCTGCCCGTCCGCGTCGCTGTGCGTGGCGGTCGACCGTTTCGGTGGCATCCTCACGTCCACCGACCCGACGGGCGGCGCGGGCAGTTGGACGGCGAGCAGCGTCGACCCCCAGGCGATCCGCGCCATCTCCTGTCCTTCCGCCTCCCTGTGCGTGGCGGGCGACGCTGCGGGCCACCTGCTCACGAGCACCGACCCGACGGGCGGGGCGGGCGCATGGAGGATCGCGCACGTCGATTCGAGCGTCGCTCTCAGCGGCATCTCCTGCCCGTCCGCGACGCTTTGCGTGGCGGTCGATTCCGCTGGCAATGTGCTCTACAGCACCGACCCGACGGGCGGATCGAGCGCGTGGAGCGCGCCGGCTCAGATCGACGCCGGGGTTGCGCTGACAGGGTTGACCGCAATCTCATGCCCTTCTCGCACGCTCTGTCTGGCCACCGATGCGAGCGGGAACGTGCTGAGCGCCACCGAACCGACGGGTGGGGCGAGCCGGTGGGCCCGCAGGGAAGTCGACCCCCACGTCGGGTTGGACGGCATCTCCTGTCCGTCGGCCGGCCTCTGCGTCGCCACCGACGCGAGCGGCAACATCCTCACCTCAACCGAACCGGCGTCCGGCCCCTGGAAGAAGACCGAACTCTCGGGATCGGTGAGCCTCAGCACGCTTTCGTCGATCTCCTGCCCGTCCGCCTCGCTCTGCGTCGCGAGCGAATACGAGAGGGGCGGCGTCGTCTACTCGAGCGCACCCACCGCCGGCGCGAGCGCGTGGCGCCATGCTGAAGTGGATGCGGGCAACCCGCTGGACGGTGTCGCCTGCCCGGAAGCCGGGCTGTGCGTGGCGGTTGACAGCGCCGGCGGGGTGCTCACCTCAACCGACCCGACCGGCGGGGCGTCCACGTGGGGGCGGGCGCAGGCCGATGGCATCAACTCGCTCTACGGGGTCTCATGCGTCTCGGCGCCGCTCTGCGTCGCGGTCGACTCTGGCGGCAACGTCCTTACCTCGACCGACCCGACCGCGGGCGCGCCGAGCTGGAGTCGCTTGCTGGTCGACTCGGCCGCAGGCGCGGAACTCGGGGGCGTCTCCTGCGCGTCGGTCGCGCTGTGCGTGGCGGTCGACAGTCAGGGGCGCGTCATCACCTCCACCGACCCCGCGGCAGCGGCACCCCACTGGGAAGCGGCCGAAGTCCTGCCTTCCACCGCGCTCTACGGAGTCTCCTGCCCGAGCAGTGCGCTCTGCATCGCCGCCTACTCGGACTCCGAACTGCTCGCCACCACTGAACCTGCGCGCGGAGGGAACACCTGGAGGCACGTCGCGACCGGCTCCAAGGAATCGGTTTTCCGCGTCTCCTGCGCCTCGGCCTCGCTGTGCGCGGCGATCGGGTACAACGGCATCGTCGCCAGCAGTGAACCGGCTGCTGGAAAGGCATGGTCGGGATCGGAAGTCGATCCCGGCGTCAGGTATATGACGGGCGTATCGTGTGCGCCTGCCAGCACGCTGTGCGTGGCCGTGGACGAAGCGGGCGCGGTGTTCACCAGCACCGATCCGGCGGCGGCCAAGCCGGCCTGGAAGAAGGTGACGCTGCCCGGCGGCCCGGACCTCACGGCGATCAGCTGTGCCTCCGCCTCGCTGTGTGTCGCCGTCGGCTCCGGAGGGGGCGCGTTCGTCTCCAGTGACCCGACCGGCGAAGCCTCTGCGTGGAGCGCGCAGGCGATCGATTCCGACCGGTTGCTGACGAGTGTCTCCTGCGCCTCGATCTCGCTGTGCGCGGCGGTCGACTCGGTCGGCAGCGTCGTGATGGGCGTGCCGCCCAGCCTGCCGCCAAGCCCCCCGGCCGCCCCGGGGCCGACCGGCCCGGCATCGGGCGGCGCCACGCCGAGCTCTCCGATCGCGATGCCGATTCTCGCAGCCGTTCCCTCGGTGCGGATCCTGAGCGCGCATGCGGTGGCGCGCGGCCCCAAGGCAGCTGTGCGGCTGGCGTGCGATGCCGTGCGGGGCGGCCTCTGCCGCGGCCGCGTGTCGGTGACCGTACGTGTCCGGATGCGCCGGCGGCGACGGGTCCATGGGCGGATCCGGATCGTGCATGTGGAGAGGATCGTGGTCATCGCCCGCGGCCGCTTCGAGCTCCGTGCCGGCCGCCGCGCGCTGATCGCGCTGCGGCTCACCCGCGCGGGCCGCGCGCGGCTCGCCCGCGCCGCTCACCGCCGTCTGAGGACGCGCGTTCGTGTGTTGGTGCGCGGCGGCCGTGGCATGCAGCGGACCGTCGTGCTGAGCGAGCGGCCTGCACGCCGCCGGCATCGCCGCCAGCGCAGCAGGGGATCGCATGGCGGGCGCCGTCACCGTCGCCACGGAGGCTGAGCCGCCCCGCGCCGGGCGTGCGGTCGCCTGCCCGCAGCCGCTGAGCCGCCCCGCGCCGGGCGTGCGGTCGCCTGCCCGCCGCCGCTGAGCCGCCCCGCGCCGGGCGTGCGGTCGCCTGCCCGCAGCCGCTGAGCCGGCGGGTGCCGGGCGTCGCGGTCGCCCGGTCCGCCCTTGCGCGGGACTCTAAGATCAGCGGCGATGAGAACGGATGAGATCCGCGAGCGCTACCTCGCGTTCTTCGAGGAGCGCGGGCACAGGCGCATACCCTCCGCCTCGCTCGTGCCCTCCGCGCACGACCCTTCCGCGCTGCTGACCGTGGCGGGGATGCACCCGCTGAAGCCCTATTTTCTCGGCCAGGAGGCCCCGCCGGCGCCGCGGCTGACCGACTGCCAGAAGTGCTTCAGGACGGTGGACATCGACCATGTCGGCAAGACCAACCGCCATCTCACCTTCTTCGAGATGCTCGGGAACTTCTCGATCGGCGACTACTTCAAGCGGGAGGCGATCGCCTATGCGTGGGAGCTCTCCCTGCAGGTGTTCGGCTTCGAGGCGAATGACATCTGGGTGACCGTCTTCGAGGGTGACGACGGGCTCGGGCTCGGGCCCGACGAGGAGGCGATCGGATTCTGGGAGGAGGTCGGCGTCCCGCGCGAGCGGATCGTCGCCTGCCCGCGCTCTGAGAACTTCTGGCAGGCCGGGCCGACCGGGCCGTGCGGGCCATGCTCGGAGCTCTACCTGGATCGCGGTGAGCACCTCGGCGCTCCCGGCGATAAGCCGGGCGGGGAGAACGAACGGTTCCTGGAGTACTGGAACCTCGTCTTCATGCAGTATGACCAGCAGCCGGAGAACGTCCTCAGAGAGCTGCCGGCGGCGAACATAGACACGGGTCTTGGCCTCAACCGGCTGGCGGCGATCATGCAGCAGACGCCATCCGTGTTCGAGACCGACCAGTTCTGGCCGCTGATCGAGCTCGGCCAGGAGCTCTCCGGCCGCCGCTACGGCGCCGATGGGGAGATTGACCGCGCGCTGCGGATCCTCGCCGACCATTCGCGTGCGATGAGCTTCCTGATCGCAGACGGGGTCGTGCCGTCCAACGAGGATCGCGGCTACGTGCTCAGAAGGGTGATGCGCCGCGCGATCCTGCAGGGGCGCACTCTGGAGCTCGCGCCCGGGTTCCTGACCCGCTACGCCGAGGTGGTGCGCGAGCTGATGGGCGGCGCCTACCCGGAGCTGGCCGCCGAGCGGGAGGCGACCGACCGCTGGCTGGCCGCCGAGGAGGAGGGCTTCTCCCGGACGCTCGAGCAGGGTCTTGCGATGCTGCGGTTCCACATCGACCACGCTCGCGACCATGGCCTCGCCGTGATACATGCCGAGGACGCCTTCAAGCTGCACGACACGTTCGGCTTCCCGTTCGAGCTGACACGCGAGCTGCTGGCCGAGGAGGGGCTCGGTGTGGACGAGGCCGGATTCGGGCGTCTGATGGAGGGCCAGCGCGCCCGTGCGCGGGCCGCCGCTCACACTCGCAAGAACCTTCTGGATCTGCAGCGAGAGCTCGAAGCTCAGATCGAGGCCGGTCTGGCGGCCGGGGCCGATGTGAGCTCGCGGCAGAAGACGCTCGAGACGGTGAAGGCGGACATCGCCGATGTCGGCAACGACCCGCGCGATCGGGCTCGCCGCCTAGCCGAAGAAGCGGCGTCACCGACCCTGTTCACCGGATATGAGACGCAGCTGCAGCACGCGAGCGTCGCCGCCGTGGCGGCTCACGACGGCCGCCTGCTCGTCAAGCTCGACGAGTCGCCCTTCTACCCGGTCGGCGGCGGCCAGGTCTCCGACTCGGGCGTGATCGAATGCGATCGGGGCGATTGCGTGGCCCGTGTGCAGTCGGTGATCCGGCTCGGCGAGGACCAGGTGCTGGAGGTGACGATGGAGCGCGGCACCCTGGAGCCGAACGCGGCGGTCACCGCGCGCGTGGACCGCG
>DAHVAB010000088.1 GCA_027314825.1 Solirubrobacterales bacterium | reverse complement strand
ACGACCAAGGCCGTGGCGTGCCGAAGGATGACGCGCAGGCCGCCGTCTGGTGGGGCAAGGCCGCAGCGCAGGGCCATGCGGATGCGCAGTTCAACCTGGGCGATTTGTATGCGCAGGGCCGCGGCGTGGCCGAGGATGATGCCGCCCGTCGGGAAGTCGGGGCCCTTTATGTGCTGCATCAGGCCTTCGACCGTGATCTGCGGGTCGTCGATGTAGGCGATGGTCGCGGCGATCGTCTCGCGAAGGTTGTGCGGCGGGATGTTCGTCGCCATGCCGACCGCGATCCCAGAGGAGCCGTTGACGAGGAGGTTCGGGAAGCGGGAGGGCAGCACGAGCGGTTCGCGTCGCGATCCGTCGTAGTTGGGCGCGAAGTCGACGGTGTCCATGTCGAGGTCGCGCAGCATCTCTGTGGCGATCCTCGCGAGGCGGGCCTCGGTGTTGTGGCTGACGAACCCGTTGGTGAGGAAGGAATGGTCATCGGTGTCTACGCGGATGGAGTAGACGGGCTGGACCCCTGCGTCTGTTACCGACTCGACAGCGGCGTAGAAGTAGTCGCCGGTGACAAGCGGCGTCACGACGTCTCGAACCTCCTGGGAGTCGATGCGGTCCAGAATCGCAGTCGAGCCGCTCTCCCAACGCTCGATGCGATCGATGTTGTTGCGCCGAAGCCATTCGCGCTGCTCTCCATGAGCACCGGCCTGCGCCCGAATGTAGCCGGCCACATGTGGAACGTGGTCGTGGCTGAGCGCGCGACTCGCAACGGGTATCTGGCCCAGGTGGGCCTCCAGCTTGGATTGCTTGATCCCGAGGAATCCGATCCGCTCAGCGAACAGTCGCGCATCCCGTCTGTTGGTGATGACCACCTTGACTTCACCGCGTGCGGAGGCGACCGACCGGGAGACGATTCCAAACTCCAGCAGGAGTTGTTGCACGTCGCTCGCCAGCCGCGGGCTTCGCGTCGAGTATGAGATCTGGATGGTGCTTCGCGGCAGCAGCGACGACGAGCCATCGCCCTCGAACATCGCTTGCAGGAACACGCGCTTGAAGGCGGCGCTGCCCGACCAAACGCACTCGGGGACGCGCTTCTGAGCACTGAGAAGGCCCTCCAGCTCAGCAAGCGGGCTGGAGCGGAGCGCGGCCAGGTTCTGCACATCGAGCTCATGGCACAAGCTGCCTGACCTGATCGTGCGGGAATACACATACCGGGGACCCCCGATCACCCCGTCATATGCGTCCACCACCGCGCCGAAGAAGTCCTTGTCCACGTTGTTGAACCCGGCGCGGCGCCCTCCAAACCATCCCTCGGAGACGAAAGCCCCGGCGAGAAGGGCGAGCTGACGCGAGCCCTCGTCGAGGGGCGCCCCACCGCCCTGAACGCCTGTGCGGTTGAGCAGGACACGGTCGCCTGGGCGTATCTCCTCGAGGAGCTTCCACATCAACAGCGGAACGCCCACCATGTCGACCAGGCACAGCACCGGATGGTTCTGGGTGCCCGTAAGCTCGTAGCCCTCGCGTGTGCGGAGCTTCAGCGTAGGGTGCTCGCCAGAGTGGAAGACGCGCGAGGCGTGCACTGGGCGCCCGAGACGGTCGAGCACGGTCAAGTCGATGTCCCGCTCGCTGTCAGCCTCCAAGCCGGCCGCGATGTCGGCGATGCGGGCGGTCCCGTCGAGCAGGCGTACTCTCGTGTCACCCACGACGCAGTAGCGCATGGCCGCCGCCGGGTCGTCGTCGATCGAGCCGAAGTTGCCCTGGCCGTCGACGAGCAGCGCGCGCATCGAGAAGTCCTGGGCGAGGCGCACGAGCGTGTCGTAGATCGCGGCGTCGCCGTGGGGGTGATAGTTGCCCATCACCTCGCCGACGATCTTGGCGCACTTCGCGTAGGGCCGCGTGGGGCCGAGGCCCAGCTCGCTCATCGCGTAGAGCACGCGGCGGTGCACGGGCTTCAAGCCGTCGCGCACGTCGGGCAGCGCGCGCCCGACGATCACTGACATCGCGTAGTCGAGGTACGCGGTGCGCATCTCCTCCTCGAGTGCGCGCGGTTCGACGTTGCCGCCGCTGATCACGTCTGCCGTAGCCATTGAGTACCCCTCAAACGTCCAGGTTCGCGACCGCTCTCGCGTTTTCTTCGATGAACTCGCGCCGCGGCTCGACCTGGTCTCCCATCAGCATCGCGAAGATGCGGTCGGCGGCGGCGGCGTCCTCGAGCGTCACCTGGGCGAGGGTGCGCGTCGCGGGGCTCATCGTCGTCTCGCCAAGCTGCTCTGCGTTCATCTCGCCAAGGCCCTTGAAGCGCTGCAGCTTTATGCCCTTCTGGCACACGGTCAGCACGGCGTCGCGGAGCGCGTCGAAGCTGGGGGCGAGCTCGCGCGCGTCGCCGAGCTTGACCTCGAAGGCGGGCGTGCCGGCCAGGTCGGCGAGCTGGCGGTGCACCTGCACGAGCTTGCGGTACTCCTGGGACTCGAACATGGCGCGGCGCACGGTGTGCGCCCTCGCGAAGCCGGTCCTGGTCTCCACCGCCTTCACGCGGATCTCCAGCGGATCCTGCTCGAGCAGCTCGGTGGCATGAGTCTCGCCCTTCAGGCCCTCGCGGGAGAGCAGCTCGATCGCCGCCTCCGCGTTCAGCACGCTCTCGCCGAGCAGGGAGGACTCCTCGAGGAACTGGACGAGGTCGTGGCCGTAGGTGGCGCGCAGGGACGAGGCCCAACCCTCGTACTCCTTCAGGCGCCGTGTGAAGCTCTGCCAGCGGGCATCGGTCAGCTTGAACTGTGCGCCGTGGCGGTCGAGGATCTCGATCTTCTCCCACTTGTCGGAGAGCAGGATCTCCTCCAGTTCGTGCTCGCGCTCGATGTAGCGCTCGCGCGATCCCTGCTTGAGCTTGTAGAGGGGAGGCTTCGCGATGTATACGTAGCCGGCCTCGATCAGCTCCTGCATCTCGCGGAAAAGGAGCGTGAGCGCGAGGGTCCTGATGTGAGCGCCGTCGACGTCGGCGTCCGTCATCAGGATCACCTTGTGGTAGCGCGCGTTCTCGATGTTGAACTCGTCGCGGACCCCTGTGCCGATCGCGGTGATCAGCGCCTGGATCTCGGCATTCTGGAGCACCTTGTCGATGCGGCTCTTCTCGACGTTGAGGATCTTTCCGCGCAGCGGCAGCACCGCCTGGGTGTTGCGGTCGCGGCCCTGCTTGGCCGAGCCGCCGGCGGAGTCGCCCTCGACCACGAACAGCTCTGCGAGGCTCGGGTCCTTGACCGCGCAGTCGGCGAGCTTGCCGGGCAGCATCGAGTTCTCAAGCGCCGACTTGCGGCGCGTCAGGTCGCGCGCCTTGCGGGCGGCCTCACGGGCGCGCTGCGCCTGCACCGCCTTCAGGATCACGGCGCGCGCCTCGCCCGGGTTCTCCTCGAGGAACTCGGAGAGGCCGGCGTTGACGATCGACTCGACGAAGCCCGCCATTCCCGGATTGCCGAGCTTCGTCTTGGTCTGGCCCTCGAACTGGGGGTCGCGCAGCTTCACCGAGATGACGGCGGTGAGCCCCTCGCGCACGTCCTCGCCGGAGAGGTTGTCCTCCTTCTCCTTCAGGAGGCTGTGGTCGCGGGCGTACTTGTTGAGAGTCCGCGTCAGCGCGGAGCGGAAGCCGGACATGTGGCTGCCGCCCTCGCGGGTGTTGATGTTGTTGGCGAAGGAGTGGACGGACTCCTGGTAGGAGGAGTTCCACTGCATCGCCACCTCCGCTGCGCCTTCTGCGCCGTCGCTGGCGAAGAAGACCACCTTGCGGTGCACCGGCTCGCGATTCTCGTTGAGGTAGATGACGAAGTCCTCGATGCCGCCGTCGTACTGGAACTCGACGCTGCGGCCCTCGGCGCGCTCGTCGATCAGGGAGATCTTCAGGCCGCGGGTGAGGAACGCCGTCTCGCGCAGCCTCTCCTCCAGCGTGCGGAAGTCGAAGTCGAGCGTCTCGAAGATGTCGGCGTCCGGCAGGAAGGTGACGGTCGTGCCGGTGGGTGCGCCCTTCGCCAGCGGCTGCCCCTTGACCAGCTCGCCGCGCGGCGCGCCGCGCGAGTACTCCTGGGTGAAGACGTGCCCGTCGCGGCGGACCTCGACTTCGAGTCGCTCTGAGAGCGCGTTGACGACCGAGACGCCGACGCCGTGCAGGCCGCCGGAGACCTTGTAGCCGCCGCCGTCGCCGAACTTGCCGCCGGAGTGCAGCACGGTCAGCACCACCTCGACGGCGGGGCGTCCCTCCTTCTCGTGCATCGCCACCGGGATGCCGCGGCCGTCGTCGATCACCGTGATCGAGTTGTCGGGGTGGATGACGACCGAGACCTCGGTGCAGAACCCGGCGAGCGCCTCGTCCACGGAGTTGTCGACGACCTCGTAGACGAGGTGGTGGAGCCCCATCGGGCCGGTGGAGCCGATGTACATGCCCGGACGCTTGCGGACGGCCTCCAGCCCTTCGAGGACGGTGATGTCCTGGGCGTCGTAGCGCATGCCATCAGGCGCGGCCGTGTCGGCAACGCCGGTGCCGGTGCCGGCGGTGCCGGGCTGCTGCTCGTTGGGCTGTGCGCCCTGGTGGGTCTCTGTCGCCAATGAACTCTCCTGGCCCGCCCCATTACGTGAGAACGCCCCGGTGTCCGGGGCGAGACAAGCGCGGGCCGGGGCGGGTTCCTAGAGCTGGATACGATAGCACAGAGCCCCCGTCGAACCGCCGAAAAATCCTGCAAATAAAGGGAATCCGGGAGCGGTGAGCCGCGGCTGGAGACCGTGGCGGACGCTCGGCCCGCTCACGGCCCGCTCACGGCCGCCGGCGGACGGCGGCCTCGGGGGCGACCTTGCAGCGGATCTGAACGATGCCGCCCTCTGCGCCGAGTGCGGCATTGCAGCGCTCGACCAGCTCCCCGGAGAGCATTCGCAGCTCGGCAGCCCACACCGCCGAGCTGCAGGCGACGCTCAGCACGCCTGCGTGCTCGGCGACCGGCCACGCCTCTGCGGCGACCGTCTCCCCGACCGCCTGCTCCCACACGCGCTGGATGCGGCTGAGCGCGCCGGCGGGGGCGAGGCTGTCGCGGAGGCCCTCGACGGCGAGCCCGAGCGGTCGGGGGGCGCGCCGGCTCACCCGTTTGGGCCCTCGTGCTCGGCCGTGATCGTCCCGTCGCCGCCGACCTCCAGGAAGGAGGTCTCGCCGTGCTCCATGCCGCGCAGCTCGGAGACGTCGGCGGTCGCGATCACGCTCTGCCCTCCGGTCGCGGCGAGGTCGTCGAGCAGGAGTCGCCGATGGTCGCGGTCGAGCTCGCTGAGGGCGTCGTCCAGCAGCATGAGCGGGGCCGTCCCCCGTGCGGCGGCCAGCGCGCTGCGCTCGGCGAGGAGCAGCGCGAGCAGCGCGAGGCGACGCTCGCCCTGGGAGCCGTAGGTGCGCAGATGGCGGCGCTCGCGGATGATCGCGATCTCGTCGCGGTGAGGGCCGTGGCCGGTGAAGCCCCGCTGAACGTCGGCTGCCAGCCGGGAGGCGAGCTCGGCGGCGAGCGCGTCGACGGAGTCGGTGCGCACCGCCGGCCGGTGCTCGATGGCGATCTCTCCCTCCAGCCCGAGGCGCGCGCAGCGCTCTCGGAACGGCTCGGCGATCTCGCGCACAGCGGCCGTGCGGTCGGCGCTCAGCGCGATCGCGCGCCTTGCGAGCTCCATGTCCCAGCTGGCCAGAGAGGATGAGGGAGCGCCGGCGCGGATGCGCATGAGCAGCGCGTTGCGTTGAGCGAGCGCCTGCGCGTACTCGGAGCGGTGGGATGCGCGTGAGGGCCACAGCGCGGCCACGAGGTGGTCTGTGTGGGCGCGGCGCACCGCGGGAGGGCCGGTGATGAGGGTGAGGCGGTCAGGGATGAAGACGGCGACGAGCGGGCGGTCGGGGACGTCGTCGATGCGTGCGAGGGGGCCGCCGTCGAACCTGATCCGGCGCTCCAGGCGCCCGTCGGGGCCGCTCGCGCCGAAGGCGACGCTGATCTCGTGGGGCTCGCCGCGCCTGTCGGCGACCGTCAGGTTGACGCGCGCGGCCTGCGCGCCGAAGGCGACGAGCTCGCGGTCGTTGCGGGTGCGGGGCGAGCGCGCGGTGCAGCCGAAGCAGATCGCCTCCAGGAGGTTGGACTTGCCGGCCCCGTTCGGGCCGTGGACGACCGTCAGCGCCGGGCCGAGAGCTGCGTCGGCCGCTCGGTAGGAGCGGAAGTCACGCAGCTGAGCGTTGAGAAGCACCATTGGCGCCGGTCACTCGGCGTGGCGGGGCACGGAGTCACGTCGTGAGCCGTATCGGCATGATGAGGTAGATGAAGTCGCCTGCATCGGGAGACTCGATGAGTCCTGGGCGCAGCGGGCTGATCAGCTTCAGCAGCAGCTCCTCGGAGGCGACGCTGTCGAGGCCGTCGCGGAGGAACTCGGGGTTGAAGCCGATCTCGAACGGCTCACCGTCGAAGGGGACCGGCAGCGACTCGTGGGCCTCGCCGACGTCGACCGTCTGAGCGCTCACGGCGAGCTCACCGGCGCTGAAGCTCAGCCGGAGGGGGGCGTTCTTCTGTGCGAGGAGGCTGATCCTGCGTACTACGTCTGCGAGCTCGGAGGTGGATAGGCGCAGCTCGTGCTCGACGCTTGACGGCAGAAGCTGGCGGTAGTTGGGGAACTGTCCGTCGATCAGGCGCGAGGAGAGGATGGCGCCGTCGAGGTCGAAGACGACCTGGCTATCCTGGACGCCCATCGTGATCGTCTCGCCGTGCCCGGCGGACGCGAGCCGCCCGAACTCCTGCAGCGCGCGAGCGGGGATGTTGGCCTCGAAGCTGCCGTCGAGCGGACTCGGCAGGGGCGTGCGCTTGACGCTCAGCCGGTAGGAGTCGGTGGCCACCATCGTCAGCTCCGAGCCGGCGGCGGAGACGAGTATCCCGGTGAGGACCGGACGCGTCTCGTCACGTGATGCGGAGCGGGCGACGGTCTCGACAGTCGCGATGAATGAGTCGGTGGGCAGTGTTGTGAGCCCGCCGGAGGCGGGCCGGGGTAGCTTCGGGAAGTCCTCGGCGCGCAGGGTGCGCAGATGGAAGGTGGCAGGGCCGGAGATGAGCTCGACGTCGCTCTCCGCGGTCCTGGCCTCCAGCGAGACTTGCTCTCCGGGCAGGGCTCGTACGACGTCGAAGAGAAGTCGACCTGGAAGAAGGGCGGTGCCGTCGCTGTGGACGGTTGCGGGCATCGAGAGCTGAAGGGCGACGTCGAGGTCGGTCGCCATGAGGTTCAGGGAGTCCTGAGCGGCGGTGAGCATCACGCCGGAGAGCGCGTGGATGGTGCTGCGCGTGGAGGCGATGCGTGTGACCGCTTGCAGGCGGGAGAGGAGATCGGCTGTGGGAAGGGTTAGCTTCAAGGTCTGCTGCTGAGTGTGTGTAGTAGGAGTAGGGGCTGTGTGGTTGTGGGTGGGATCGCGGAGTTCGGCTCTGGCGTGGGAATGATCGTGACGGCGGCTGTGCGAAGGCTGTGCGCGGAGGTGGATAAGTGTGCCAGCAGGTGCGGTCGGCAGAGCTTTTAGAGCAGGCGGCGGCGGATCTCCTCCACAGCCGCGCGCGAGTGCTCGTCGGAGTCGATCAGCTTGCGGGTGCGCCGCCAGGCGTGCAGGACCGTCGTGTGGTCGCGGCCGCCGAAGTGACGTCCGATGGCCGGCAGGGACTCGGAGGTGAGCTCGCGGGCTAGGTACATGGCGATCTGGCGAGGGTATGCGACGCGTCGCGAGCGTGCGGTGGAGAGGATCTCCTCTGTGGTGAGGCCGAAGTGCTCGCAGGCAGCGGCCTGGATGTCGGCGATCGAGCGGGCGCGGGGCTGATCGGTGCGGGGTGGCTGTGGATAGAGGCCGTCGAGGACCTGGGCGGCGAGCGCGGAGGTGAGGGGGCGGCGCGTCAGGGAGCTGTATGCGACGACGCGGATCAGGGCGCCCTCCAGCGCGCGCACGTTGACGGCGACGCGGTCGGCGATGAGGGTTAGGGCTGAGTCCTCGGCGAGCTCGACGTTGTCGTGGTGGGCTCGCTTGCGGAGGATTGCGAGGCGGGTGGGATGGTCTGGGGGGTGGATGTCGGCTACCAGACCGGCCTGGAAGCGCTCGCGCAGGCGGTCTTCGAGGGCGCTGAGGTTGGCGGGAGGACGGTCGGAGGTGAGGACGATCTGAGCGCCGGAGTCGTGGAGGGCGTTGAAGGTGTGGAAGAACTCCTCCTCGGTGCGGGTCTTGCGCTCGAAGAACTGGACGTCGTCGATGAGGAGCATGTCGACCTGCCGGTAGCGTGCCTTGAAGTCGTCGAGGTTGGAGCCGCCGAGGGCTGCGCGGAAGTCGGTGGTGAACTGCTCACCGGTCAGGCAGCGGATGGAGAGGGTCGGGTCGTGGGATAGGGCGAGAGCCCGGATGGAGTGCAGGAGGTGGGTCTTGCCGACTCCCGGGGGCCCGCATATGAAGAGCGGGTTGTATGCCTGGGATGGCAGCTCGGCGACGGTGAGCGCCGCGGCGTGGGCGAGCCGGTTGGAGTCGCCGATCACGAAGTGCTCGAAGGTGAGCTTCGGGTTGGCGAGCAGACGGCAGTCCTGAAGCGGCGCGGCGTCCGGGCCGCCGCGGGCTCCTCCACGGCTGGCCGGCGTGGCGGGGG
>DAHVAB010000087.1:8426-8699 GCA_027314825.1 Solirubrobacterales bacterium | reverse complement strand
GATCGTGGCAACGCCGCCCGGACCGAGCAGCCTCGAAGGACGGGTCGACCTGCTGGAGTCCGTCTCATGCGTGAGCGCGAGCTCGTGCACGGCCGTCGGCGAGTACGCGAACGCCGCAGGCGGAACCGAAGCGATGGTCGTGCCGATCACCATCGCCGGCGGAAGGGCGACCGCGGGCACCGCGTCGGCCGTAGCGCTCCCGAAGGGGGCGGATGGCCCAAGCAGCCAGTCGGCCGTTCTAACCGGCGTCTCCTGCAGCACGAGTGACTGCAC
>DAHVAB010000087.1:0-8416 GCA_027314825.1 Solirubrobacterales bacterium | reverse complement strand
ACGGCGGTCGGCTACTACCTGACCGAAGCGTCGGTCACCGAGCCGATGATCGCCACGCGTTCCGGCGGCGGCGAATGGATCGCGAGCGCCACCACGCCCCCTCCCGCCGCGACGAGCGGGGTGCTCAACGCGATCTCATGCCCGAAGAGCGGCGCCTGCGAGGCGGTCGGCACCTTCCGCGACGCCTCCAAGGACTCATATCCGTGGGCGGTCGAAATCGCGGGCGGCAAGGCCGGCACCGCGCAGGTCGTGACGTTTCCCTCCAACTTCAAGGCGACCGAAACCTCCGGCTCCATCTTCCTCGGCGTCGAGAGCGTCGGACTCACCACGATCTCCTGCCCGCAGGCCGGCGTCTGCACTGCGGCGGGTGACTACCCCACCGGGTCCGGGGCGCTCCTCGGAGAAGCCGCGCTCGCCGGGATGACAATCCCGATCACCGACGGGGTCCCGGGAACCTCGACCGAGCTGCAGGACGCAGAAGCCGGGCTCGAGACCCTCATCGACGGGATCTGGTGCTCCGACGCAGGCGACTGCGCGGTCGCCGGGACGAACGTGGGACCGCTGGAAATCTTCGGCACCCATCCGATCGCAGCGACCGAGACGGGTGGCAGCTGGTCTAGCCTCACCGGGTTCCCCGCTCCCAAGAGCAGCCTCATCACCCTGGTCACGAGCATGACCTGCGCAACGGTCGACCGCTGCATCGCCTCCGGAATCAGCATCACGATAAACCCGGCCGTGACCCCGGCCACCGAAGGCTATGAGACATTCTTCGCCAACTCGGCGCCGTTGCTCTCGGTCGCCACCACCTCGCTCCCCCCGGCTACCGCCGGGGTCCCCTACAACGCAGCGTTGCAGGCGGCGGGAGGCACCGGCTCGGCGTCATGGTCGGTCGGACCCGGCTCGCTGCCGCCCGGACTGTCGCTCAACCCCGCCACCGGCGTGATCTCCGGCACTCCGACCGCGAGCGGTCAGGACGGGTTCATCGCCACCGCGAGCGATCCCGGCCCACCGGTCCAGACCGCGTCGGTCGGGCTCTCGATCGCGGTCAACCCGGCGCCCTTCGTGGCGCCGGCGCATGCGCCCGCGCCGGCGCCGACGGTGCAAGCCGCCTACCTGCACACCTCGGGCGCGAAGGTGACCTTCGTCATCGGCTGCACGGGCGCGCCGTGCACCGGCACGGTGAAGCTCACCGGCGTCATCGGCACCGCGACGCACGGCAGGCGCGGGGCGCAGCACGGCAGGCACGGAGCGCACGCCAGCAGGGCGAGGTCGCACCGGCACAGCCACGGCGCCAAGGACGGCAAGCGGACGACCACGCTCGCGCACGGCAGCTACTCGGTGGCCGCCGGCCACACGGAGGTGCTCACGCTCACGCTGACCAGGGCCGCCCGCCGGCTGCTCGCCCGCCTGCACAGGATCTCCGGCCACCTCTACGTAACCCCGACCGGCGCGAGCCTGCCGGCGATCGTCGAGAAGGTGACCTTCACCTCACACGCGGTGAGCCGGAAGCACGGCAAGAGGCATCGCGGCCCGAAGGGGCGCCGCCGGCACGGGCGGCGCGGCGGGCACCACAGGAGCTAGCCACGAGAAAGCACCCGAGGCCCCGGGCGGCGCGCCGCCCGGGGCCATTCGGGACTGGGACCTGGGGGTGCTGTGCCCTCAGGATTGCTGACACGCTCGGCGCGGGATGAGCGTGTACACGACAAGCGCGAGAAGGATGAACAGCGGCGCCGCGTTCGGATCCGTGCCCTGGCCGGTGAAGATGCCGCCGAAGCCCTGGCCGACCACCCAGTAGACGACGTTCAGCGCGATCGCCGCCGCCAGGAACGGCCTGGGATGCCACCCGGCGGCGACCGCCACGCCGATCGCAGCCGAGGCCGCCGCCAGCAGAAGCGCGATCCACAGCCCGTTGCCGGCCGCCGCGCCGGCCGCCCAGTGCTGCACGCTCGCAAGCCAGGCCATCCCCGACGGGGCTTCCGCGTTGATCCGGCCTGAGATCATGTCCGGCGAGCTGTTCTGGAACTGCAGCCACAGCCACGCGCTCATCAGCCAGAGCGCCGCCCACGCCCATCGCAGGCCGCGAACACCCAGCAGGCCGCCGGGGCGCCGGGCGGGCCAGACCGCGGCTGCGATCAGGAGGTAGAGCACGGCCGCCCCGGGAGCGCCGGTCAGCGGGCTGGCGCTCGTCATCTGCATCAGCAGGAACCCGAACGCCTCGCCGACCCACCACACCACCAGCGCCCAGGCGAACGACAGCGCGAGCGCCGGCTTCACGGTCGGCCTGTAGAGCAGGCCGACCCCGATCGCGATCTGAATCACAGCGAAAGCCGTGTTCCAGAGGGCCGGATCCTGCGCGAAGAGGTTGCTCGCCCAGCCGATCGAGGCGGCCAGCCACTGCGGCTGACCGGAGGCGCCTTCCCTGATCAGCGAGACGAAGCCGCCCGCCGAATACATGTACGGCTGAAGCTGCAGCAGGCCATCGAGCAGCCACAGGGCTCCGAGCGCGGTCACGATCGCCCGGCGGGCGTCGGAGGCGAAGTACGATCTCGCCCACGCTCCGATCGACCTGCCGGGGATCCGTCGCGGCCGGGCAGAGGCTGCGGCTGGGAAGGTGCTGCCGGCAACTGTGCTCATCGTGCTCTCCCTCGCTCGATGCTCTCGCGGTGCTCGCTCAGTGCTCGCTCAGTGCTCGCTCAGTGCACGCCGGTCTCAGCTGAGGACCGTGACCTTGCCCTGCATCCAGCCGGGGTTGTCCATCGCCGCGCCGAAGCCGTTGCCCCACGTTCCGCACGGGGCGAAGCACTGCCACGGGAACGTCCCCGCCTTGGTCGGGGTGAACCTCAACACGATCGTGTTGGTGGCGCCTTCCGGAGCAGCCGGGATCGCGGCGTTGACGTTCAGGCCGAGAACGGTGAAGGTGTGAGCGATCTGGCTGTTCGGGACGTAGCTCACCGGCTTGCCTTCCACGGTCTCGGTGCCGCCCTGGACGGCGTCGAACTGGCGGTAGCCGGGCGCGAGCGGCGCCGAGCCATCATCGGTGTTGACGATCCGGAGCTCGACCGGCTGGCCCAGCTTCACGGTGAAATGCCCGGTCCAACCCTTCAGCGACGCTGCCGTCGAGCCCACCGGAACGTAGCGGGGCTGTTCTTCCCCGTTGTACTTTTCGGTGGTCCGCAGTTCGAGATCGATCCGCTGAACGTGCGTGCCGGCGCTCTGCACCGGACCCATCTGCGTGCTGCCGGCCACGGCCGCCACCCTGCCGCCGGCGCCCGTGCCCGCCGCCGCCTGCGACTGGCTGCGCGTCTGCGTCACCGCTCCGCCTCCCGGGGAGACGGCGAGAGCCGCCGCAACCGCCACGGCGATCGCGGTCAAGATCAATGCTCCAATCGAGAGTCTCATCAGCTTTCCCTTTCGGTCCCAGTTTCCTTGCCGCCATCTCCGCCGCCTCCGGTGCCAACTCCACCTGGGCGACCGATCTGACTACGATCAATCTCGCACTCTGGGGCGCGGTCCGGTAGACCGAGATCGGCGATGGGGGCGATAACCAGCGGTTATGGGGGCGCCGCCCCTCCCCCGGGCTGCGAAGGCCAGCGACCGCTACGCGCCGCGGACCGAGCGCGGCGGGTCGGCGGCGTGCCTCACGGCGCCGGCGTGCTCGCGGTGAGCCGTTCCAGCTCCGCGGGCGTGAGCCGCAACGTCGCAGCCGGCAGGATCTGCTCGAGCTGCTCGACGCTCCTCGCGCTGGCGATCGGGGCCACTACGCTCGGCCTGGCCAGAAGCCATGCCAGCGCGACGGCGGCGAGCGTCGTCCCATGTGCTGTGGCCACCTCATCCAACGCCTCCAGCACGGCCAGGCCACCTCTTGCCAGATAGGCCCGCGCCCCCTCCGCGCGCGGGGAGTCGATCTCCGGCCCGCCCGGCCGGTACTTGCCGGTCAGAAAGCCCTTGGCCAGCGCGAAATATGGCAGCACGGCCAGATCCCACTCCTCGGCGATCGGCAGCAGGGTGTGCTCGAACTCGCGCGCCATCAGGTTGTAGTGAGGCTGCAGGACCATGAACTGCGCAAGGCCCAGCTCGCGCTGCAGCTGCAGGGCGGCAGCGAGCCGCTGCGGGGTGTAGTTCGAGGCGGCGATGTGGCGCACGACGCCTTCCCGTACCAGGGCGTCGAAGGCGCGAACGGTCTCCCCAAGCGGCGTCCGCTCATCGTCGAAGTGCGCGTAGTAGAGGTCGATCCGATCTGTCTGCAGGCGCGCGAGCGAAGCATGGGCCTCCCTCTCGATCGTCGCCGCGCGCAGGTTGCGCAACTCGCCGTTGCCACCGCCCACCTTCGTGGCCAGAACGATCCGCTCGCGATTGCCGCGCTCGGCCATCCACCGGCCGAGGATCGTCTCCGACTCGCCGTGCTCGCGCAGATAGGAGTTGGCGGTGTCGATGAAGTTGCCCCCGGCCGCGACGTAAGCGTCGAGCACGCCCTGGGAGCGCTGCTCGTCGGCTGTCCACCCGAAGACATTGCCGCCGAGGCAGATCGGAAAGACGTCGAGCTCTGTGCGTCCGAGACGAGCCACCGCCACACACGTTAGCTGCCGGAGCGAGCCCCAGGAGCCGAGCGGCTTGTGCGGACGCCCGGCGCGATCGCCGGCCGAGCGTCCGCAGGCTCGCGCACAACTCGCTCAGGAGTTGCTGTCGACCGACTTGCCGGCGCGATCGGGCGAGTTGCCGCTGCGATCGACGGAGTTGCTCCTGCGATCGACCGACTTGCCGCTGCGATCGATGCTCGTGCCGCTGCGGTCCTGCGAGCGCGTGTCGACGCGGTCACCGGATCCGGCGGACCGGTCGCGACTTCTGTCGACCTGGCCCGGACGGTCAGGCGAGCCCTTGACCGCATGGTGAGTCGTGCTCGCGCCGGAGGTGGCCGCCAGGGTCGCAGCGGGCGCGCCGATCAGCGCGATCGAGGCGACGGTGAGGGCCGTGAGGGACTTCTTTCCGAGTGTCATGCTCTGCTCCTGTTCGGTGTCTTCTTGCCGGTCCGCACCTTGCGGCCGGTCATGAAGCCACTGTGAAGGACCGCCTCTCAGCGGACGCCCAGCCCAGGGCAAAGACTTCGCAAAGCCTGCCGCGCGCCCCCTCGGCTCAGCCTGGCCCCGCCCGGAGGGGCCGGTGCGTCTGGGCAGGCATGCCGCGCCCCGCCTGCGAGCGCCGGCCCGTCCGGCCCGGCATGCACATCGCCGCCGTAGGCGGCGAGGCCACCCGGCTCAGAACGGGCTGTCGAGGATGAAGACCTCCGCCGCGATGTCGGGGTCGACCGTGTTGCCGCTTATGAACGCGACCACGCCGCGGCCGGTCAAGCGCTGCACGGCATCCTTGAAGTCGTCGGCCATCGTGCTCTGGAAGAGATGACGGATCTCATTGACCATATCGCCGTGGTCGCGACCGGCGAGAGTCCTCTCCGCCGGCGTGAGCACCTCGTACATGAGCGTCACCAGCACATTTCCATGGTGGAAGGTGGTGGCGCGCTTCGGGCCGCGGCCGAGATGCCTGCTGTGAATCCCGACCAGAGCACTGGTGACGGCCGCGTTCAGCTCTCCTCCGGTCAGCTCCTCGCCGCCAGACACGGTCGCGCCCACTCTCCTCTCCGGGCTCGTGGCCGGCGCCCAGCCGCAGCCGGGCCCGCAGCGCCGCCGCCGCCGGACGGCACGCAGCATGCCGCGCACGGCGCCTCTCTACACCCGCCGCCGCTACCTGCGGCGTTGCACAGCTCCGCTGGACGTACGCACCTTCTCCCCATGGCACCCGATCACCATCAACCTACCACCCGACGCTCGCCCGGGCTTCCTTCCCCGGGGAGCGCGTCAGCCGGCGTGCGGCCGCGGCGGGCCGGTGGTTCGAGCCTGGGCCGCCGGCGGCGCCCGGCCTCAGGCGGCGTCGCCCAGTGTCAGCCAGCGTTCATTCACCCGCGTCAGCCGGCGTGCGGCCGCGGCGGGCCGGTGATCGAGCCTGGGCCGCCCGCGGCGCGCCGCCCCCCCGCCTCCTCGGCAGTCAGCTCTTCCGCGGTCTCGTGCATCGCCCAACCGAGACCGATCGCGCCGACGCCGTTGACGATGAAACCAATGCCGACGAGGATCGCGAGCGTGGCGAAGCCTATGTTCGGGACGGCCACTATCACGATGCCGGCCGCCAGCGCGATCATGCCAGCGAAAAGTCGCCAGCCGCGATGCTCCGGCTCATCGAAGGAGGCGACGATCCGGATCACCCCGATCGCGATCAGCCAGATCCCGATCAGCAGCGCGATCGCGGTGACCCCGCCGATCGGGTGCCTGATCAACAGAACGCCGACGACCGCGGTCAGCACGCCGAGCACGGCGACCACTCCGCGGTTGCGCGTGCTGCGCATGAACGAGCTGCCGAGCTCGATGATGCCGTCAAGCAGCAGGAAGATCCCGGCGATCACGGCCAGCACGGACAGGCTGTCGCTCGGCTTGAGCAGGATGATCACCCCGGCTGCGACGCCCAGCAGGCCGACCAGCAGCAGCAGCCACCAGCCCCACGTCAGCGCCCTCGCCTCTTCTCGGTACTGCTCGACCATCTCGTCCATCGCCGGTCCTCCAAAGCATTGACGCCGGTTGGCGCCTACGGCGGCGCCGACCTGGCAGCACACACATCAGCATTCGCGGCCGGTTCCGGCATCCGCGACGCACCGCAGAGCGGTTCCGGATCTTCTACGCAGCGCGCGATCGAGCTACAGGGGAGACCGCCGCGCGGCGGACGGACGGACGGACGGACGGCAGCGGACATCAACCGCCGGTGCCGGGAAACTCGCCGAGCTTCACTTCCACGCTCGCCGTCGATCCGTCCTGCCTGAGGAGCGCCACCGGCACCGTGCTGCCGGGAGTGAGCGTCGCCATCACTTCGCTGACTTCGGTGGGAGAGGCCACCCGGTGGCCGGCGATCGAGGTGATCACGTCCCCCGCGACGATGCCGGCCCGCGCCGCCGGGCCGCCACCCTGCACGGCGGTGACGACCGCGCCGCTGATCGGGCCGGTCGCCAGGCTCACGCCCAGGTAGGCGCGGTGGGATTTCACGACATGTCCGTACCGCACGATCTGGCCGGCGATATCGCTGACCAGCGAGCTCGGGATCGCGAACCCGATCCCGGGGGCCGCGCCGCCACCCAGCTGCGGGTCGGTGGCGGCCAGCGTGGGAATGCCGACGACCTGGCCCTGCAGATCGACGAGGGCACCGCCGCTGTTGCCGGGGTTGATCGGAGCGCTCGTCTGGATCACGTCCGGGAGCACCACTTCGTCGGACTCGCTCACCTCACGTCCGAGCGCGCTCACGATCCCGTCGGTCACCGAGCTGCGCAGCCCCAGCGGGTTGCCGATCGCGAGCACCACGTCACCGACCTGCAGCCTGCCTGAATCGGCGAAGCTCGCGGCCGGCAGGCCGGCGTGCGCCGCCCGCACCACCGCCAGGTCGTCACCGGTGAAGGAGCCGACGAGGCTTGCATCATAGGTCCGCCCGTGCGAGTCGGTCACCTTCAGCGGCCCACCGGCCGCGACCACATGAGCATTGGTGACGATGTCTCCCTTTGAGTCATAGACGACGCCCGAGCCGAGCCCTTCGGGAGTTGAGATCTGCACCACGCTCGGCGAGACCTTCGCGATCACCGACACCAGCCGCTGCTGGAAGGCAAGCGCAGACGCGACCACGCCGGACGCATCGCTCGCGCCCGTGCCGGTCGAGCCCGTGCCGGTCGAGCCGGATCCTCCGCACGCGGCCAGACCGCCAGCGACGGTGAGAGCCGCGGCGACGCAGGTCAGACAACGCAACGGCCTCATATCCGACAGATACCCGAAAACGGCGCGCCGCGCGCGCGAAGCTCAGCAGAATGCGAACCGCTCAGCCTCAAGCCGGCCGCTCAGCCGCATGCCGGCCGCTGAGCCGCATGCCGGCCGCTCAGCCCAATGCAGGCCGCTCAGCCCAGCGCGAGCCGTTCAGGCGGATACCGGCCTCTCAGCCGAACGCCGACCGCGCCGGCTCGCGTGCGGGCGGCTCCCTCGGCACGAGCTCGACCGCCAGATGGCGCCGCGCCAGGCAGCGCGGACAGTGCTTGATCGCCAGCCAGTGCACGCGGGGGGCGACGCTCAGCCCGCAGCGCGGGCAGTGCAGCAGCTTCGCGACACCGGGGCGGTGTGCGACATCGTGTGAACGCATCTGTCTCACCATCTCCCCCGCCGGCCGCTCTCGCCGGCACGGTGGATATCGACCATCTCGATCATGTGCCTCCCCGGAGGCATATCCGGATGAGCCGACCCGGGAACCCTGGTGTCCGGGCGTACGCATCCTCCACACGTCGCGCCGGCGATCCTCCCGACGAGCACTCCGGCGCTGGCCCGGACGCTAGCAGCGAGCCAATGTC